>PBQM01000034.1 GCA_002725015.1 Flavobacteriaceae bacterium
CTCTACACGATTTCCAACAATTCCATTGGCCTGGCTTTTGGTGTATTTAGAATCTATAAAGGAAGTATTTAAAAAAATATTGGATTGAATGCTATTGTTAAGTTTAAAGAGCTCGTTGAGGTTAAAATCTATCAGACTTTCAAATCCAAAAATTCTTGCTTTTCCTATATTGCCACGCTCTGAGCGCACATTGCCGTCAGGGAAAACTTTCTGTATAAACCCAATACGGTCGTCGTAAATCAAAGAAAATAAACTCATATCATAGGATATAAAATTTTTAAAAATGCCTCTAGCGCAAACATCCATTGTGGCACATCTTTCATCCGAGATATTGGGATTAATGACAAAAGCAGGGTTGACAATACTGATATCCGCAAAGGTGACTGACCTGTAATTTTGGGACAAATTACCATAAAACTCCAAGGACGTATTGGGTTTATAACTCGCCCCCAAGCCCAGCAAAACAAAAGAACGCTCCCTTGTTTCGTCGTAATAATCAGTTTCATTTAAAATAATATTTCCAGCAGCATCTAAATTAATGCGTTTGCTGTAGCCTTGACTTTGCGTCTTGATATATTCAAATCTAAATCCAGGAGTAATTGAGAAATTATCGCTGATATAGTACAATTGCTCCCCAAAAACAGCTGTGTTTAAATTCGGATAGGTATAATCTGACTGAGCGGGATAATCAATATATTGATCTGTCTGAAAACTAAAGTCAGGACCAGAGCCGGCACTACCTGGACCTTGTTGACCCGTATTGTTGGCCTTGTAAAACTTGACACCGATCAGCGCTGTAGCATTTTTATTTAAGAATTTGTAATTGTGAATCAATCGGGACTCAAAGCCATAATTTCTAAAATCTCCTTTTATCAAATCCCTTGCTTCAAAAGAATCTACTTGATCAACTCTATTGGTTCTAAAACCAAGAGCATTTCGCTGTGCATCAAGACCAAAAAAATTAAAACTAAATTTGGTCTGATTCGAAAATTCATGGGTAAGTTTTAAACTGTAAAGTAACCAATTGATATCAAACCAATTTCTAGACCTATTGCTTTGGTAAGGATTGTTTTCAAACATGACATCATTTAAACCACCGGCTTGCTTAGTAAGGTAATTTAAATAGCTCAGTTCGGCAGTTATTTCGGTTTTTTTTGAGGGGTTATACAATAATTTTAAATAGGTATTTCTAGATTCAAATTCAGAATTTTCTCTAAAGCCATTCCCGCGTTTGTAATTAAAAAACGCATAGTAGCCCAGCTTATTTTTAGTTCCACTAAGGCTGGTAAAATTTGTAAAAAGGTTATTGCTACCCACCGTGTTGCGCATTTGTAGCTCTATGGGGCGGTTGGGGTTTGGATCTTTCATTTTAAAATTAACCAACCCTCCAAACTGAGTGCCATACTGCAAGGAAGCCGCGCCGCGGACAATTTGAATTTCTGAAAGTGCTTCTGTTGCAGGTGTATAATAACTTTCTGGGTATCCCAGTACATCAGCGCTGATATCGTAACCGTTTTGACGGGTATTAAAATTTGAAGTCCGGTTGGGGTCGAGTCCACGGCCACCAATGTTTAGCTGCAAACCGGCATCGTCATTTTGATAAATATTAAGCCCCGCAATCTGGCTGTATATTTGTCGAGCATTGTTAGTAGCAAGGTTTGCAAAAATGTTATTCATCACAACCACTTCATTTTTTTTTCCAGCATAAATGGACATATCTTCCACATCAGCCAGCCGCTTGACAGAAAAGTACTGTTTTCTTACCACCGCCAGCTCAACAGACGATAATTGCTCTGCTAGAGGCTCCAGTTCAATGGTCAAAAAAGCTGATTTGGAAGCAGAAATGGAGGTCTTAACTGGCTTGTAATTATAAGAGAAATATATTAGAGATACGCTGTCTTTTTTGACTTGAAATTTATAAGTCCCTTTTGAATCTGTTCTTGTAATCAATTGGCCATTGTCCAAATAAATTTCTACAGACTCAATTGGAGCTTCTGTCAATTTATCAATCACAGTTCCCGATACCTCGCTTTGCCCAAACAAAACAAAGTTTGACAACAGCAAAAAATAAATAATTTTAAAATCCTTTGATCTCATCTTTAAAAGGTTTAATCCAATGTTTGTGTTTAAATGATTTTTTTTCAAGTAGTAAATCGACTTCAGGGTCAATAAATTGCTGGTTAGACCTGCCATTGAGAGACACAAAGCTTTCTGCATATATACCAATATTCCTGTGTCCTTGGTTTTTAAAATGGTCTCCTAAATAATGAGCATATTCTAAAATCATGTCCGGCTGGAAACTCATTTGTTTAATCTGGAGGTCTGTCAAAAAATGGCCGTTTCTCACGTAAAAAGAAGCACCAGTAGTTTTGTTTACAACCTTGAAGTTTGTGTAACCTATTTTTTCTACCAACATCACCCGCCAAGAGAATCTATATCCTTCCTCTGCCCAAAATAGTTCTGAAGGATATAAAATATATCTAAATGGGAGGGCCAACTGAACAATAAAAAAAACACAGAGAATCCACTGAGCCCCTTTGAGCCGTTTGTAGTGGTATTGGCTTATGGAGTCATAAGTGACTGTACTCCAAAGACTGCCAATTGGCTTGATCATTTTATTTAAAAATTTGATGATCTTATCGTGCGTATTTCCATCAAAAAAGACCAATGCACTGACGATCATTATATAAGGAAACATCCCTATAGGAAACAAAATAGCAGTGAAAATGTGAAAGAACACAACCATTAGAAAACCAAAAAATCTTGTTTTTCTGTAAAGCAACAAAAATGGAATACTCAAGTCGTAAAACATACCCCCCCAACTCATGGCATAATGTACCCATTCTTGTTGCAACAAGGTCTCACCTATAATAGGAATATCGTATTTAGAAGGCATCCATATTTTAAGGGGTAATGCTTTTAAAAGCCAGTCCGAATTTATTTTTGCAAGGCCGGCATAGAAATAAACAATGACCATCAATAGTTTTATCGCATCCACCGTCCACTGCGGAATTTCTTTGTATTGTTTTTTTCTTAAAAAGACATCCATTGAAAAGCATTTATTGGCCGGTAAGAAAACGAGTAAAAAGCTTAAAATACTTATAAAATAGTAATGGTTTAAATAAGTCGTTTTTTCAATGAGCTCTATATAGGTAAAGCTGAAGAAAAATAAAATCATACCCAACCTATACCACAACCCAATTGTGATAAGAACAGCGCATAAAATACAGACAACAAAAAGAAGGTAAGTATACTCCCCCAGGCTTTGAGCCCATTCAAAACCAAAATATTTAAAATGAAATTTTGGTGCTATGTATATGCTATCAATCCAGCCCTTAGACCAGAACCTCAGCATGCTGTAGAGCATCATCAGACCAAAACAAATCCTGAAAACGGCGAGTTTTGAAGACGCTGTTGACCTTTTTAAATAATTATTAATTTCTAAAATCATTTAAAAAGTGTGTTTAATATTTAGAAGTTGTTATCAGTCTCCATCAGCGTCTACATAGTCGGTCGCAATTTGTAAAACAGATAACATATCCGTTTTTAAAAGAACGGTGCCAGCCTGTATGATATCATAGGTAGCTGCCATCTCCAAATATTCGTTGTTTAACTGATTCACAAAGTTAGAATCCAAGCCTTGAATTGATGATTTGCACAGATCTAGCTGAGTATTAATATCGCTGCTCAAATTAGGCATTTCATCCGTGGCAAAATTATCGAGAAACTGTTTCAAACTGGGATTTCCATTGCCGTTGTAAAACATTTTTATCGCATCCATAGCTTCCAAGGCAAGAGTTCTACTTACATTTTTATTGTAATAGGCCTCTACTTTATCGGGGTAAATATTTCCGCCAGAGAAAATTCCAACGGGAATTCCAAATTTATTAGCTCTAAAACCTTTCTCGTAATGGTATATAAAATCGTTGGTCATTTTATTGGCGCTGGAGGTTGCAGTATTTTCTACAGATGAAATAAAAGCTGATCTGTAACTACTCCATTCATTGACAACGTAATTGGTATTAATTACCATTCTGTCCATAATCTCAGTCAGGTAATTTCCATAATTAGGATTGGAACTGTAAAGATTGATTATAGATGCATCGTCTTCAGCGATGCCGAACAAAAGATAATCCATGGCTGGAAAACCTTGGGCGGAGTTGTAAGGTGAATTGTCCAAAATAGAATAGTTTCCGGCTGAGATGATATTTTCAATATTTGAAACGGAAGTGGGGAAAACATTCATTTTCAAATGGTAGAAAGTCTGCTCCGCAGGACCAATGTTAAACATTTCTACATGCTGCCAAGTCTTGTAAGCTTGAAGCCAGAAATCTCGAACATCTTCTAAAGATTGAAGGCTGGGGTCCGTATTAAAGGCTGCAACTGAGTTTTCGAGATCTGACAGTCTATCAGAAAGATTTTGATAATTGGGAATGATAAAATTATCAGACCAGTTGGTAAGCATTTGGGATTTTTGCTCCCAAACAGTGTCTGAGGAAGAACTGTCATCTGAGCATCCAATCAAAAAAGCAAATGAAATTAAACTAAAAACAACTATTTTTTTAAACATAATTCTAAGTTATTATATAAACTGGATGCCTGCAAAGATAATTACAGGCATCTAGTTAATTGTTATAAAAAACACAAATAATTAACGACTAATTAATTTTAAATATTATTAGATTTACAAGATTTACCAACCAAAAGCGTTATCAATCAAGGCGATCATACCTTGTTGTGGGTCCGTAATGTATATATCCTGCATATTGTGAAAGTCTGCAAAGTAAGCACCCATTCCAGCAGGCGCGCCTTCACCACTTAAGGCATACATCAAAGTACTTCTATCAATGTAAGGTGAGTCACCTCCATCGTTAGTAAACTGCAAACTAAAAATAAATCCATAAGCTTCGGACAATGAATGGTGTGCACCAGAAATATTACCACTTCCCGCTTTTGTCATATAATCATTTAAATAATGTTTTGCATAATAACCAATAACTTTTGAAAGCTCTGTTTTGATGGTTGTTGCAGCTGCATCTCGAGCGTCATAGTCAGCAATAGTAATGGCATGGCGTCCAGCTATAAAAGCATTATATACCGATTCAGCGATTCCAGGCTCGTAGTTTTCTTCAACTTTTTTGAAATACTTCATGAGTAAATTTCCAGTGGATTCACCTTCTGCAGGCAAACCAAAGTTAGACTCAACGTCTGCAACCTGTCCATAAAGGTAACCGAACCCTTCATCCCATTTGTGCTCCATGGTTGTGTATGGATCCCCTTCTTCTAGAATACCAGCTGTGTTGTCGGCTGTTCTGGTTCCAGAATCCAATTGGTTTGGTGTGATATAGTTGTTGATGATTTGATCCAATGCAAAAGCCCCTATCAAACTTTTAAAGAACAACTGATCAATTTCTTGTCCATCAGCATTCAATTGATAGCCGTCTAAATTTCCTGCTACACCAGCTGAGGCAGTACCTCCTAAGTTCGGTGCTACATCATTGGCAAATTCTGCAAGCCAGCCATCAAATATGGCCAAGTTAGTTGCTGTACTGGTATAGGCAGAAGTTTTAGATCGAATAATTTTTGAGGTGCCATTGAGAAGCTCATTAGCAAATCCAGCAGATGCACTTCCATCTCCACCGAACATAAGATCAAGAGCTGTCTCAGAAGAACTGGCATCATTGAGCGCGGAGTAAAGTTCATCTGCTTGCATTAGACGAGTTGTCTGTCCTCCATAACTAACTGTATTGACCATAGCACCATCAATTTCTCTTTCAAATGTATAAGTTGTGGGGGCTACTGGTACAACGGGCGTTGGATCGTTATCATCAGAACATGAAGCTAAAAGTCCAAGTAAAACGATCGGAGCAATTAGTTTTAAAAAGTTAATATTTTTCATTAGTTTTTATTTAGATTAATTTTAAATAGTAATATAATTCTTGCCAAAGATAAGACCTAAATTAAATATTTAAAAATTTATTTAGAATTAATTTAAATAAAAATTAGAAATAGTTAGAAAATAACCTAGAGGCTACATTATGAGCACTCTCAAAAGCGAGCACATCGAGCTTACTGTCTATATTGTGTGTGGTAAAATAAGACAATAGTTTTTCGGTGGGCATATTGCCTGTAAGCGCATCTTTGGCCATTGGGCAGCCTCCATATCCCTTTATGGCCCCGTCAAATCGGCGGCAGCCAGCAACATAGGCCGCCTCCACTTTTTCATGCCAAGTATTTGGATGGGTATGCAAATGCGCCCCAAATTCAATGGCGGGATAGGCGGTAATTAAATTTGAAAACAAATACGAAATAGACTGGGGTTTTGAGCTGCCAATGGTGTCGCTTAAAGATAAAATCTGTACCCCCATCTTATGTAAACGATGGGCCCAGTCCCCTACAATATCCACAGTCCAAGGATCTCCGTAAGGATTGCCAAAAGCCATTGACAAATAAACAACAACTTGTTTTTGCTTGCGATCAGCGATGTCTAAAATCTGCTTTAGAACCACTTCTGATTGGGCAATGGTTTTATGGGTATTGCGCATTTGAAAATTTTCTGATATTGAAAATGGAAAGCCCAAATAATCGATCTGCTCAAAAGCAGCAGCGGCCTTGGCCCCTCTTACATTGGCTATAATAGCCAAAAGCTTGGTATTTGAAGCCGTGGTATCTAAGGCTGAGAGCAGGGCTGCAGTGTCTTGCATTTGCGGGATGGCCTTGGGAGACACAAAACTTCCAAAATCGATGGTGTGAAAACCGACTCTTAGCAAGGCCTGTATATACTGCACTTTATCAAGGGTTGGGATAAAGGATTTGATGCCTTGCATGGCATCTCTTGGACATTCGATAATTTTTACAGTTTTAGACATGGTATTTTATAAAAATAAAAAAAATACCGCGGAACGGGACTGCTGTTTTAAAATTTAATAGTCAGGGCAGCCAAAACAATTGTCATTGTTTAGAAAATCATAAGATATTGACAATTCGTAAACCCCGCCTGTTCTTCCTATATCAGTCACATTAAAATCATAGGAATATCCAAAACGAAAACCTTCCCAGTCCATTCCAACAAAAGCGTTGATAGAGGTTAAAAAATGACTGTTTGGATCTGATTTATTAGGATTTGTTGCTGCCAGCAACCCAAATGAAAACCGGTCCATTTGATATTTTGTTCCAATATCAAAACGGCTGTAAGCCCCTTGCTGCATGGCATTTGCCAAAACAAAAAGCTTATTGGCGTTTTTATAATTTCTATACCTCCCAAAAGGAAGATAAATAGAGGCATGAAGGGACAGAAACATTTCCAAACTCTCCTGACCCTCTAGTTCCATGGAAATATTTGGTTTGTTTAAATGCTTTAAAGTCAGTCCAACCCATGAATTTTCAGAATTAAATAAAACAGAAGCACTAAAATCTATAAAGCGAACGGATTCATTGAGATTGATGGGGTCTATACTGTTGGAATTGATAATACCACTAAAAATATTAATTTGATCTTCCAGAACTAAATTTTGAAATCCAAAATCTTTGGATCCATAACCTACCGATAAGCTTGGCCTGACATTCCAAACTTCAGAAATTGGAAATTGATAGGCATAATTTAGATTAACTTGTGTAAAATTATAACGGGTTGTGGTTTCTTTATGGTTTAACACACTAATTCCAATCCCACTGTTGACTTCTTCAAACCAATTGTCTACAAAAGCAAATTGTGTATTTATGCTAAAGTTTAGTCCCGGCCACTGTGTGCGGTGAATGATGCCCGCTCGGGTCGATTGCTTGGCCCCTGTAAAACTTGAACTTAAAGTTTCGGGTACCATAAAAAACTGAGTGAAGATCGGATCTTGGGCTAGCCCTTTTAGGCAAGTCAAAATTAGTGTGATTGTAAGAAACTTCTTCATGCCTTTTATTTGATTAGAGTTACAGGTCCGTTCAAATCAATGATCGCCCCGTTAAAAGCTTCTGCACTTACGACCATAATATAATTTCCATTCTCTGCTGGATTGCCATCGATGGTGCCATCCCATCCATAAATATCATCTCCTGTCTCAGCATAAATCAATGACCCCCATGTGTCATAGATACTCATTTTAACTTCCACCATACAGTTGTAAACTGGGCGAATGGTTTCATTAATGCCATCGCCGTTAGGTGTAAAGGCATTGGGTAAAATAATTTCATAACCCTGAGTCATCTCAATCGTTTCAGTAAAAATATCTTCACAGCCATAGGCATCAGTTACTGTCAAAGTAATGTCATATGTGCCAATAACATCGTATATGTGTGTGGGATTGTCTTGGTTGGCTACAGTTGGTGAACCATCGCCAAAATTCCACTCAAAACTCACAATGTCTCCTGTTGAAATATTACTAAAGATTACAGGATCAGACACAGCATATACGCCGCAGAAATCGCTATTTTCTGAGCTCAATGTAAAATCTGCAATACCAAATTCGAGGAATGTTATGGGATCTAATGGAAATTCGATTGGAGGACAACCGTTGGCAATCCCATACTGATCATTTACAAATGCAGAGTAGTTACCTGGAACAGAAGTTTCCATAACATCCGGCGGAATTACAGTGAATTCAGGACCAGACCACGTAATTACATAGGGTGGAACTCCCCCATTCACAATAATGGTATTGATTTGTGTTGCAGTGTTTGTATCACAATCAATAGTCAATGAATCATCAAAAAATGCGGTTATTTCTGGAGGTCTCGTAAGGATAACATCAAGAATTTGATTGATTGGTAAACATCCATTGTCGTCTGTAATGTCAATAGGATAGGTTCCCTGAGTCAATCCTTCAAGGCACCATTGCCCTGCCCCGTTGTCAAGCCAACCATCTCCTAAAGGAAAAGGATTTGTTCCACCAGTAATTGTGACGCAAATACTGCCATTATTGAAGTTCCAAGCAGGAACAGTGTTACAGTCAGGCTGTGTAACAACCACATCTACGACTATTGGGTCTGGTTCACTCACTGAAACTGAAATTGGACCGTGTAAACAATTGTTTTCATCTTCAATTCTATAAAAATAATTGCCCTCTGGCTGGTTAAATGTGACACTGACGCCGTCTGTAGTATTTATAGATGGGGGTATAAAATTATCATTAAAGTCAAACAAACTCACTGTAAGAACTCCAGTGCCCCCTGTCGGTAACACGGTGATACTGCCTAGATCATCAAAACAAGGCGCATCATTTACTACAAATGTTGACAACAATTCCTCAGGATCATTTGTGACAGTTGAAAAATCATCTTGACATCCATTGGAGTCCGAAACAATAAAAGTAACAGCACCTCCTAACACACATTGAAGACCAGTTCCTGTATAGGGAGGAATACCACCGCTGGCGGTAACTTCGTAACAAGAGGTCTCACCAAAGCACAACGCAGGGGTTACTAATTGCGCTGAAATTATTAATTCATCTGGCTCTGTTAAATTGTAACTCCTAGTGATACCTTGAGGACAACTACTGTCTAATATTATTAATGAATAATTTCCAGCTATCAAATTATCGAAAATTAAGGGAGAAGAATCTGGATCTTGTTGTAAATCTATGTCTCCAGTTATTGGAGGACCATCCCCTGTAAACTCGTAAGTAAAAATACCTGATCCTCCCGAAATATCGATTGTAATACTGCCTGTATTTGCGCTAAAACAGTCTATATTATAGCCATTATAATCTGACAAAGTCTCTGAAATTTCAATTGGAGACACCCCCTCTTCAATTGTATAAACAGGGGATAGAAACTCACATCCATTGGCATCTAAAATTTTTAATATATAATCCCCGGCACAAAGATTAATTAATTCAAAAGGGGTTAGAGGTGTGGTGTTGGGGTAATCTTCAAAGTCCTCTGTTGCCGGGTTGTATCTAGTCCATTGGATTAATGAGTAGGGTAATATTCCACCTGAAGGACTCACCTGAATTGAGCCATCACAGGGCAATTGGTCTATATTATTACAAGATACATCCGTTGTTATTGCAGTAAATTCGATAGGCTCTGGAGGAACGATTTCGTATTCATAACTGTAACTGCATCCGGAGCTATCAGTGATGCTAAGCTCATAAGAACCAGGACACAAGTCAAATTGATCTTTATCGGTTGGATTTGTCAATGTATTGTCAATCGGATTTATGGGGGTCCAATTATATGTAAATGGTCCCAAACCTATAGGATTGGTTTCTATACTAGCACCACATAAAGGTAAAGTATAGCTGCAACTAATATTGGTGATAACCTCATTAATTTCGGGCTTTGGTGAAACTGTTATTGATACCTCAAAAGGATCGCCATCACATCCATCAGTCCATGGCGTTACTTCAAAAACAATTGTTTCAAGTGCTGAGAAGTTTGTGTTGTCCAATACTCCAGAATCGAATTGGTTTTCGTTGTCTGGAAAAGCAACTTCTGAGGCACCTGTGATATTGGGGTTGGAAATAAGTATTGTCCATGTGTAAGTCGTTGCAGTCGGAACTATTGCCGTAGCATCTGGATCTAGACCATCAATAGGACTCAGCTGGTATGATGTTTCATCACATATCTGAACAACTACATCCGGAATGACAGCAACGGGTTTTATTTCAACCATTGCACATTCAGACACGATAGTACCGCAACCACCCTCAGGGAAAGTTAACGCTACAAAATAATATAAAACCCCTAACTGATCC
>PBQM01000035.1 GCA_002725015.1 Flavobacteriaceae bacterium
CCCATCCATTCGTTTGAAATGGTTTTTTCAATATAAAGTTTGGGTAAAAATAATGCCAAGAGATGCTTACACATACCTCGAATATCGCTTTAAAGACGATAAAGGCAAAACCATTAAATTGTAACAAAAAAAGCCTCATGCAAAAAGCATGAGGCTTTTTTTATGCACTTTTTTTAAATGATGGTCGACTGCCCTAAATAAATATTAGAGAAATTTAAATTTGAATCTTCTGGGTTGTTGATGTAGTCCTCAATAAAATCACCTACTTTAGAAGTGGTAACATTGTCAAATTTCTTATTTAAGTCTGGAGTTGTTATTTGTAGTTTTAGGGATTTGTCAACGGCTTTGCGAATCATTTTTGCCTCTTTAAATAAGGCAAAGTGGTCCAACAGCATAGCGGCCGATAAAATTGAGGCAATGGGATTGGCAATCCCTTTGCCAGTCGCTTGTGGATAAGACCCATGAATGGGCTCAAACATCGCATATTTTTTTCCCACAGAAGCAGAAGCCAATAAGCCAATAGAACCGCCGATAACACTGGCTTCATCACTAATGATATCACCAAATAAGTTTTCGGTGAGAATGACATCAAATTGCTTTGGATTTTGAATCATTTGCATGGCGGCGTTGTCTACAAATAAAAAATCTAATTCTACCTTTGGATATTGGGTCCCAATTTCAGTCACAACTTTTCTCCAAAGCCTTGAACTCTCCAAAACATTGGCTTTGTCCACCAAAGTGACTTTCATTTTTCTTGCTTCAGCGGCCTTAAAAGCCAGGTGAGAAATGCGTTCTATTTCAAAGCGTGAATAAGTACACAAATCCGAAGCCGTATTCCCATCTTTACTCAATTTTTTCTCTCCAAAATACAGGCCGCCTGTAAGTTCTCTATAAATGCTGATATCCGTTCCTTTGATAATTTTTTTTCTAAGAGGTGATTTGTCAAGCAGCGTCTTATAGGCCTTTACAGGTCTTATATTCGCAAACAAGTCCAATTCTTTACGAAGCTTTAAGAGTCCTTGTTCAGGTCTTATTTTTGCAGTAGGATCGTTGTCGTATTTCGGATCTCCAATCGCACCAAATAAAATGGCATCTGTGTTTTTACACACTTCAAGTGTGCTTTGTGGAAGCGGCTCTTTGTGGTTGTCAATGGCAATGGCCCCTACATCTGCATAGTTGTAGCTGAATTTATGATCAAAGTTCATAGCAATTGCATTTAATACCTTGACAGCTTGCTCTGTCACTTCAGGTCCGATGCCATCACCGGGCAGTACAGCGATTTTTAGCTTCATGGTAAATGTGTTTTTTGGAGTTCAAAAGCCTTGATTTTTTCTTTCTGGTTAATCAAGTAATCAATATCGTCATAGCCATTTATAAGGCAGGTTTTTTTATAGGAATCAATATCAAAGTTGCTGCTCAAGCCCGTGTCATTTACCGTTAATGATTGGGTTTCTAAATTTACAGTTAGGATTGTATTGGCGTCTGATTCAATCACTTTAAAAAGTTTTTCAAGAAATGTTTCTGATACTTGTATAGGAAGCAATCCATTGTTAAGCGCATTGCCCTTAAAGATGTCAGCAAAAAAACTCGATATAATTACTTTAAGACCATAACCAACAAGCGCCCAAGCTGCGTGCTCTCGACTAGAACCACAACCAAAATTATTTGCTGCGACAAGAATACTGCCGCTATATTTTGGGTTGTTCAGAGGGAAATCAGATTTTAAATCCCCACTCTCGTCGTAGCGCCAATCTTTAAAAACATTGTCTCCAAATCCTTTTTTATCCGTGGCTTTTAAAAACCGTGCAGGAATGATTTGGTCGGTGTCAATATTGGCGACATTTAGCGGTATTGCTTTAGATTTTAGGGTTGTAAATTTTTCCATTAGATCAACTGTTGGGTGACATCAATAATTTTTCCTTCTACAGCGGTTGCAGCAGCCACCAATGGACTGGCTAAGATGGTTCTTGCACCGGGCCCTTGCCGGCCTTCAAAATTTCTGTTTGAAGTTGAAACACAGTATTCACCCTGTGGGATTTTATCGTCGTTCATGGCAAGACAGGCGGAACAGCCCGGTTGTCTCAGTTCGAAACCAGCTGCTTCAAAAACAGTTTGCAGTCCCTCAGCCTTAATTTGTGCCTCAACTTGTCGACTTCCCGGTACCAACCAAGCCGTGACATTGTCTGCCTTTTGTTTGCCTTTGATGTAGTTGGCTGCCACTCTAAAATCTTCAATTCTAGAGTTGGTACAACTGCCAATAAATACATAATTTATAGGTTTGTTTAGCAAGGATTCTCCGGCATCAAAGTTCATATATTCTAATGATTTTTCAAAAGATGCATTGTCTTCAACTGGGATGGTTCCCGTAATTTTAATCCCCATACCGGGATTTGTTCCATAGGTAAGCATCGGTGCGATATCTTCAGCTTCAAAGAAATATTCCTTGTCAAATTGAGCACCCAGATCGGTGGGAAGGGTTTTCCAATAGGCAACTTTTTTATCAAATGCGATTCCTTTTGGAGCAAACTCTCGGCCAGCTATATAGTCAAAAGTAGTTTGGTCCGGCGCAATCATACCGCCTCTAGCTCCCATTTCTATGCTCATATTACAGACAGTCATTCTGCCTTCCATACTCATATTTTCAAAAACATCCCCTGCATATTCACAGAAGAAGCCCGTTCCAGAATTGGTTCCTAGCTTTGAAATGATATAAAGGATGACGTCCTTGGGTAAAACCCCTTTGTTAAGGGATCCGTTGACGGTCACTCTTAAACTTTTTGGCTTTTTGAGCAATAGGCATTGACTCGCAAAAACTTGTGCAACCTGGCTGGTTCCTATACCAAAGGCGATAGTGCCAAATGCACCATGTGTAGAGGTGTGACTGTCTCCGCAAACCATTGTCATGCCTGGTTGGGTGATGCCGAGTTCTGGTGCCATCACGTGAACAATACCATTGTATTTATGGCCTAATTTATACAGTGTGATATTATTCTCAGCACAGTTTTTTGAAAGTTCTTCAAGCTGATTTCTGGACAACTCGTCTTTAACTGGTAAGTGTTGATCTTTTGTTGGTGTATTATGATCGGCAGTGGCCACAATTTGCTGAGGTCTAAAAATAGGGATTTCCCTTTGTTTAAGTTCATTGAAAGCTTGAGGGCTGGTCACTTCATGGATGAGGTGTTTGTCGATGTATAGAATTTGTGGACCCTCAGCGACGGATTCAACTATATGTGCATCCCAGACTTTGTCAAAAAGTGTTTTTTTCATGTTTAGCGAAGTTCTTGGTAGATGGTACTAGATTCTATGATTTCGTGGAGGTCACTGTCATTGATTTCCTTTTTTACATCCGCAAATTTTAGAAAATCGCTGTAAACCACATCCAATTGAAGCTTGGTGAGCTCGTAGCCAACGTTTTTGGCTCTGTAGGCCAATGCAGCACGTCCAGATCTGGCCGTAAGTACGATGGCAGATTCTGTGACCCCAACCTCCTTGGGGTCGATAATTTCATAAGTTTCTCTATTTTTAATCACGCCATCTTGATGAATTCCTGAGCTGTGAGCAAAGGCATTAGCGCCAACAATCGCTTTGTTGGGTTGGGTATAGATACCCATATTGTCAGAGACTAGTTGGCTGATGCCATAGAGCATGGAAGTATTGATATTGGTGTCCAACTGCAAAGCTGGGTGTTGTTTCATGATCATCACCACTTCTTCCAATGCGGTATTTCCTGCCCTTTCGCCAATGCCATTGATAGTGCATTCTATTTGACTTGCACCATTGATAACGCCTTCAATTGAGTTGGCAGTGGCAAGGCCTAGGTCATTGTGACAGTGACAAGAAAGATTGGCTTTTTCAATCCCTTTTACATTGTCTTTTAGGTATTTTATTTTGGCTCCGTATTCTTGTGGAAGGCAGTAGCCAGTGGTATCAGGGATATTGAGTACGGTGGCTCCAGCCTTGATAACGGCTTCACAGACTCTCGCGAGATATTCATTTTCAGTTCTACCGGCATCTTCCGCATAAAACTCTACATCCTCAACAAACGATTTGGCATAACGCACCGCGGCAACAGCTCGTTCAATAATAGCATCTCTGTTGGAGTTAAACTTAAACTTGATATGAGAGTCAGAGGTGCCTATTCCTGTGTGAATTCTAGGAATCTTGGCGTACTGAAGGGCTTCAGCAGCCACTTTAATGTCATTTTCAACCGATCGACTCAGTCCACAAACAGTAGCGTTTTTTACAATTTTTGAAACTGCTTGCACCGAGGCAAAATCACCTGGGCTTGAGACTGGGAAACCCGCCTCAATAATATCGACGCCCAAAAGGTCCAATTGCTCAGCAATGACAATTTTTTGGGCTTTGTTGAGTTTGCAGCCAGGCACTTGCTCTCCATCTCTAAGGGTAGTGTCAAATATTTGGATGTGTGTGCTTGACATTTCTATTTAATAAAGTTTATATTGTATTCTCTTACGAATTTAATTTTTTTTGAATTTTTAACCTAAATTATTTTTATAAATTTACGACGCTTAATCCAACCGGATGTCCTCTAATAAAATAAAAATCAAGATACTGAGTAGATTTTTTAATTATGACTAAACTCGCAAAAGACAATCTATTTGTATTGGTTAAATCCATGACCAAGTCTGAAAAGCGACAATTCAAGCTTTATATCGGTAGGCTCGGCGTCAATGAAGATTCTAAATTTTTATTGTTGTTCAAGGTTTTGGATGGGCTTAAAGCATACAGCGAAACGGCAATACTAAAAGATGGATTTGTTAAAAAACAACAACTCTCCAATTTAAAAGCCCACTTATACAAGCAAATTCTCATCAGTTTAAAGCTAAATCCTTCCCGTCAAAACTTGAGAATTCAACTGCGTGAGCAACTTGATTTTGCCACCATTTTATATCACAAAGGGCTCTACAAGCAGAGTTTAAAAATATTAGATAAGGCTAAGAGCTTAGCGATTAAAAATCAAGAGAAAAATATTGCCTATGAAATCGTCGAACTTGAAAAGGTTATTGAGTCACAATACATCACAAGAAGCCTGAGTAATAGAGCAGATGAATTGACCATTCAGGCCAAAGAATTGAGCCATCAAAATGTCATCGCCAGTAAGCTCTCGAATTTATCATTGCAATTGTATGGTTTATTTCTAAAGACTGGTTATGTCAAAAATGACAGTGAATATCAAAAAGTTACAGACTATTTTAACAAGAGAATGCCTAAATATAAAATTGAGGCATTGGGTTTTAGAGAAAAACTTTGGCTTTACAAGTCTTATCTTTGGTACAGTTTTCTTATCCAAGACTTCAAATCTTGTTATAAATACGCCCGAAAATGGGTTGATTTATTTTATGATAATGAAACCATGATTCCACTAAACCCCGTTTTTTTTCTCAAGGGCTATCAGTATTTGTTAGAGGCTTTGTTTTTTGCTAAACACCATCAAAAATTCAAAAGTGTTCTCAGTGATTTTGAAAAAATAACGCAGAAATCTTGGTTTCCACACGACGACAATATCGATGGATTGGTGTTTCTTTATTTGTACTCAAATAAAATTAATTTACATTTTATGCAGGGTACGTTTAAAGAAGGGATTCCCCTCATTGATGAGGTGTTAATTGGTTTGGAAAAGCACGCCAATCAAATCGATGAATACCACGTTATGGTGTTTTATTATAAAATTGCAAGTTTATATTTTGGAACTGGAGATTATGAAATTACCATCCAGTACCTTTCAAAAATCATCAACAACAAGTCCTTGCAAATGCGCGAAGATTTGCTTTGCTTTTCTCGAATTTTAAATTTAGTTGCCCACTATGAAGCGGGTCTTGATTATCAACTCGATGGCTTGATCAAGAGTACTTATAAGTTTTTGATTAAAATGGAAGATTTATACGCGGTTCAAAAAGAAATGGTATTGTTTTTAAAGGGTTTAGGGGATATTTACCCCAATGAGTTAAAGGCTGCTTTTAAAAGCTTATATCAAAAACTTTTGACTTACGAGAACCACCCTTATGAAAGACGCGCTTTTTTATACCTTGATATTATTTCGTGGCTTGAGAGTAAAATAGAAAATAAATCTACTGCAGACGTAATAAAAGAAAAGTTTACTAAAATTAACAACCTAAATTAATATATTTAGAAAAAAATTTGGTTTTTAACTTTTATTGTTTGAATATTTGTATTCAGAAAGTTCAATAACTTATTGAAGTGTTATCAAGAAAGGTGTAGGGATTAGACCCGCAGATGCCTTAGCAACCCTTTAAATATTTTAGAGTAGGTGCTAAATTCTACTTTTTGTGATTTTTTCACAGCGAGATAGATAACAAGAACTGCTTTTACAAAGCACCCTCTATTCTTGTAACATTTTTCATTAAGCTTTATCAGTAATTTTTAAAAGGACTTTTAATTAATTATTAATACAAAGAAAAATTAGAATGAGTTTTAAAAAATTTGCAACCAAAGCCCTACATGCAGGACATGACGTTTCCAAAAATTCTGGAACACGCGCGGTACCAATATACCAATCGACTGCCTATGTTTTTGACAATTCGGATCATGCCGCTAACTTGTTTTCCTTGGCAGAGCCCGGTAATATTTACACCCGAATTAACAATCCTACAAATGATATTTTGGAGCAGCGTTTGGCTGCTTTAGAGGGTGGTATTGCAGCGGTGGTCACTGCATCCGGGACCTCAGCCATTGCCACTTCGCTCTTGACTCTTTTAAGAGCAGGTGACCATATTGTAGCCTCCAGCAGTTTATACGGTGGAACCTATAATCTCTTGAGTGTAACACTTCCAAGACATGGCATTACAACCACATTTGTAGACCCTTCTCAAGCTGAGAACTTTAAGGATGCAGCTCAAGAAAACACCAGGGTATTTTTTATCGAGTCCCTAGGGAATCCAAAACTAGACGTTTTGGATATTGAATCCATTTCTCTTCAAGCCAAAACGTTCAAAGTTCCACTGATCGTCGACAACACAGTCGCAACACCCTATTTATTGAATCCCATAGCGCACGGGGCCAACATCGTTATTCACTCTCTTACCAAATATATTAATGGCAATGGAACTGCCTTGGGGGGCGTTGTTGTCGATGCAGGGACCTTTGATTGGGCCAATGGAAAATTCCCAGAATTTACAACACCCTCCGCAGGGTATCATGGCTTGGTTTATAGCGAAGCGTTGGAGGCAGCGGCTTTTATTGCTAAAATCAGAATTGAAGGCTTGCGGGATTACGGGGCAGCATTGAGTCCTTTTAATGCTTTCCAAATCATTCAGGGCTTGGAAACTTTAGAAGTCAGAATCCAAAAGCACAGTAAAAATGCATTGCTGTTGGCAAAATGGCTTGAGCAACAAGAAAAGGTAGCATGGGTCAATTACCCTGGGCTAGAGTCAAGCCCCTATAAATCTCTGGCGGACCATTATTTGCCCAATGGACAAAGTGGGCTGCTAACTTTTGGTGTCCAAGGCGGTTACAATGCTGCCAAAAAAATTGCGGATACTACAAAGCTTTTTTCTTTGCTGGCCAATATTGGAGACACCAAGTCTTTGATCATACATCCAGCCAGTACCACTCACCAACAATTAAGTGACCAGGCTCAAGAGTCCACAGGTGTAACCAAAGACCTCATTCGACTGTCAGTCGGATTGGAAAATATTGAAGATCTCAAGGCGGATTTAGAAACGGCTTTTAGTCAAATACCTCTAAAAGTGGGCGTTGACTCCTAAAAAAAATCAATTGGATACCCTAAGTTATATTGACCTTCCTGAGCAGACCTTGATCAGTGGTAAGAAATGCAAGTTGCAATTGTCTTATCAGTTGTTTGGTTGCGAATTGCACAGCGCACCTATTGTTATGGTGAATCACGCTTTAACGGGAAATTCAAATGTATGTGGTGACAATGGTTGGTGGTCCTCGCTCATTGGTCCCAACAAAACTATTGATTCAGAGCGTTACACTATTTTTGCGTTTAATATCCCAGGAAATGGTTATGACGGCAACCCCAATAATTTAATCGAGAACTATCAAGATTTTGTAGCCAGAGATATTGCAAATATATTTCTCATGGGGCTCAAGTTTCTAAAAATAAACAAATTGTTTGCCATTATTGGAGGTTCTTTAGGCGGCGGTATTGCATGGGAGATGGCAGTGCTGGACCCTAAAATTACAAAGCATTTGATCCCAATTGCAACTGATTGGAAATCTACAGACTGGGTCATTGCCAATTGTTTAGTTCAAGAACAATTTCTCAATAATTCTAAAAATCCATTGTGCGATGCAAGAATGCATGCCATGTTGTGTTATCGCACACCGGCCTCATTTGAGGCTCGCTTTGACCGCTCTAAAACCCAAGATTTACAGCTGTTTAACATAGAATCCTGGTTGTTACATCACGGCGAAAAATTACAAGGAAGGTTTCAGTTATCGGCCTATAAATTGATGAATCAGCTTTTGAGAACCATTGATATTAGCAGTTTTAATGTTGCTGTATCCACCACACTTAATTCCATTGAATCGGAAATTGTTATGATTGGTATAGACTCAGATTTATTTTTTGTTTCCAATCAAAATCGTCAAACTTTAAATTATTTTAAACCCAATATTTCCAAAGTTTCCTACAGTGAAATTAGTTCTGTTCATGGCCATGATGCATTTTTAATAGAATACGATCAGCTCAGTAAAATAGTTGCGCCTCTTTTTCAAAGACAAAAGAATGCTGTTGAGTTTTAAAAACATCTTTAAAGAAGAGTCTATAGTACATTTGTTTTTATATGCTTAATTTTGCGATTAAAACACACGCATTTGAAAGTCATTGAGCGCATAAAACAACCCATTAGTTTTGAAATGGAACTTTTTGAGAAAAAGTTTCGCCTCTCCATGTCCAGTAAAGTAGCCCTTCTCAACCGCATTACACACTATATCGTCAATCGTAAGGGCAAGCAAATGCGTCCCATGTTTGTTTTTTTATCGGCCAAGATGGTTTCCAATGGTGAAATGAGTGAAAGAACCTATCGCGGCGCATCTGTCATTGAATTGATACACACAGCTACTTTGGTTCACGATGATGTGGTAGATGACAGCAATCAACGCCGAAGTTTTTTTTCTATCAACGCTCTTTGGAAAAATAAAATTGCAGTTTTAGTGGGTGACTTTCTATTGTCAAAAGGACTGTTATTTTGTATAGACAGTAATGATTTTGATTTGTTGAAAATTATTTCTGTTGCTGTAAGAGAAATGAGCGAAGGCGAGTTGTTACAAATTGAAAAAGCTAGAAGCCTTGATATTACTGAAGAAGTTTACTACAATATCATACGTCAAAAAACAGCCACATTAATTGCAGCTTGTTGTAGCTTGGGAGCAGCCTCAGTCAAACCCAATTCAAATGATATAGAGACCATGCGAAAGTTTGGAGAACTCATTGGGATGGCCTTTCAAATAAAGGACGATTTATTTGATTATGGGACGCGAAAGATTGGAAAACCCACCGGAATTGACATCAAAGAGCAAAAAATGACACTTCCGTTAATTTACACTTTAAATAATTGCTCAAAAAAGAAGAGGGATTGGCTTGTAAATTCTATAAAGCGTTACAATAAAGATCCCAAGCGAGTGAGAGAAGTCATTGCTTTTGTAAAAGACAGTGGCGGTCTAGATTATGCCGTTTTAAAAATGAAAGACTTTCAAAATCAAGCTTTGAAATTGATCCAGCATTACCCAAATTCCAACTATAAAGAAGCTTTGGAAATGATGGTCAATTATGTAATAGATCGCAATAAATAAATCTCAAATGCAGTTGTTGTTTTTTGCAATATAAATGTAATAGATTTTATATATTTACCTTTCCACAAAAAGTTACAGAATTTTAAAAATTAGAAATTGATTGCAAGATCCACCATAGATCAAGTCTTTGATACCGCCCGAGTAGAGGAGGTAATTGGCGATTTTGTTCAACTTAAAAAAGCAGGAAGCAATTTTAAAGGACTCAGTCCCTTTAGTGAAGAACGCACGCCGAGCTTTATGGTCTCTCCTGTCAAACAAATTTGGAAGGATTTCTCTACAGGCAAAGGAGGCACTGCCGTTTCATTTTTAATGGAGCATGAGCATTTCACTTATCCTGAAGCCATTCGTTATTTGGCCAAAAAATACAATATTGAAATTGAGGAAACAGTGCAGAGCGATGCCCAAAAGGAAGCTGCTGGTGAACGAGAAAGCATGTATTTAGTTTCTGAATTTGCAAACAGCTATTATCAAAATACATTGCATAAAACTGATTCGGGAAAAGCCATCGGCTTGAGTTATTTTAAGGAGCGTGGATTTACAGAAGAAACAATTAAAAAATTTCAACTTGGATTTTCAACGGATGCATGGACAGGATTGACAGACGCCGCCATAAAAAAAGGCTACCAATTAAAATATCTAGAGCAAACCGGGCTTACGATTGTTAAAGAGGAAAAGCAGTTTGATCGGTTCAAGGGACGCGTTATGTTTCCAATTCACAGCATGTCTGGTCGTATTTTGGGCTTTGGAGGTCGTATTTTGGCCAAGAATGAAAAAGCCTCCAAATATCTAAATTCTCCAGAAAGTGATATTTATCATAAAAGCAAGGTTCTTTACGGAATTTATTACGCCAAACAAAGCATTGCCAAGCAAGACAATTGTTATTTGGTTGAAGGCTATACAGACGTTATTCAGTTCCACCAAGCAGGTGTAAAAAATGTCGTTTCCTCCTCAGGGACTGCCCTTACCGCTGAGCAAATAAGACTCATCAACAGATTAACCAAGAATATTACCGTTTTATTTGACGGAGACGCTGCTGGGATTCGCGCGGCTTTGAGAGGAGTTGATCTTATCTTAGAGCAAGGAATGAATGTGCGGGTCTGTACTTTTCCAGAAGGAGAGGATCCTGATAGTTTTGCAAAGAAACACAGATTAGAGGAGTTAGAAGACTATCTAAACGAAAATGCCAAAGACTTTATAGCTTACAAAGCTTCTTTACTCATGGAAGAAACGGCCAACGACCCCATCGCAAAAGCCGATTTGATCCGCGATATGGTCAACAGTATTTCCAAGATTTCCGATCAAATCAAACAAGAGTTGTATGTACGCGAATGTGCGCGCATCATGGATATTAGTGAAGCAGTCCTTTTTAGTACCCTGGCACAAATGCTCAAAAAATCCAAGGCTGAAGCTTACAAAAATGCTCAAAAGGAAACTAAAGCCTTTGAGGTTGTTAAAACGACTTCTGCTGCAAAAAAAGTTGATATACAATATGAATTGGAACAAAAAATTATTGAGATTCTCTTGCTATATGGCAACCGGACAGAAGATTTTGAAGATTTGATTTTAAAAGAAAATGACAGTGGCGATTTGGTTCTGGAACCTGTAACTCAAAAAGCCAAAGTTTTTGAAAAAATTTATTTAGACCTTCAAGAGGATGAAATGAAATTTAGCAATGAAGATTTTAAAACGATTTACTATCTACTAACAGACCACCTCAGCCAAGCAGATACATTTTCAATTGAAAATTTTATACATACAATGCCTCCAAAATTGGCGCCTACCGTCACTTCAATTCTCATGAATGACGAACGTTACCGTCTTCACAACTGGCAAAAAAACAACATTTTTCCAAAACCCAAAGATTTAAGTGTTTCTCAGCTTGTCAGTGAAACTATTTTGAGTTTGCGTTGTTTTTTAATCGATCAAAAAGTAAGCGAGTTTAAAGGCGTCACAGAGAATGTTTTGGAGGATCATTCCGAAATCTTGGAGGATGTTTTAAATTATTCGAATTTAAAGATGTTACTGTCCAGAAAACTCAACAGAGTGTTGTAATTATTTTTGTCTACCAAGATCAATCAGTTCAATTAAATTTGTAACGTTTAGTTTTTTCATCAGACGTGCTTTGTAAGTGCTAATTGTCTTGGGATGAATGCTTAATTCAATGGCCATTTCTGAGTTTTTTTTACCACTACAAATTAAATTTAAAACTTCAATTTCACGGGTTGAGAGTTTGTTGTAAAGGTCTGTTTTTTCTTGATTTTTTTCAAAGGTTAATTTTCGTGCCATTGCGCTGCTGACATAAATACCCCCATTATAGACTTTCAATATCGCTCTTTTAATCGTAGCCGTTGCAGCTGCTTTTGGCAAGTATCCTGAGGCGCCTGCTCTGATACAGCTCGCTGCATAAATATTTTCGGGCTGATAACTAAAAATAAGAACTCTGATCGCATTGAATTCTTTTTTAATATTCCTTAACACAGTAATGCCGTTAGAATCTGCAAAGTCTAAAGATAAAAGGACCACATCAATGCTTCCTTTTTTCAAATAATCCATGAGTTGTTTTTTGGTGTTGACAGTATTGACAATCTTGATGTCTGAGGAAGACTCAAACAACATGCGAATCCCATAGCTTACAATAGGTTGGTGGTTGGCAATGAGAACCCGAATCATGATTTAATGCTTGATTGTGTCAGAAACTTCACAGACCGGTATGGGATTCATTTTATGGGAATTTGCCGTGTTGTGTCTTATAAAAATTTTAAAAACCTCTTGTTCTCTTCCGTTGAAATCGCTGGCAACTTTTCCTTTATCTTTGTTGGCCATGGCCCATTCTAGCTCAGGATAGGAGGCACCAATTTGGGCTTCATCACTCCTGGCATCCCCCCAGAGACCGTCACTCGGAGGGGCTTGCATGATGCTTTCTGGAACACCCAGCGCTTGTCCAAGTTCATAAACTTCAGATTTTAAAAGATCTGCAATAGGGCTCAAATCCACACCGCCATCCCCATATTTTGTATAAAATCCTACGCCAAAATCTTCAACTTTGTTTCCGGTTCCCACCACCAAAAAGCCCTTGAGTCCTGCGTAGTAATACAAAGTTGTCATTCTCAGTCTGGCACGGGTGTTGGCCAATGCCATTTCAATTTGGTCTGCTGAGCCCTCGGCAGTCATTTCTGCTTTTAAGGCTTCGAACACAGGGCTAAGATCGACCCGCGCAGTCGTAACATTGTTGTAATTTGTTTCCAAATTATTCAAATGTTCTTGTGCTCTGCTGATGTGTTTGACATCTTGATGAATGGGCATTTCCAAGCAATACACCTTCAATCCTGTTTTGGCACACAAGGTTGAGGTAACTGCAGAATCAATGCCACCGGAGACACCGACAACAAATCCTTCAATTTTTGCACTCTTGGCGTAAGATTTAAGCCAGTCCGTAATGTGGTAAATAACAGCTTTGGTATTCATGTTTTTTTTGGATTGAACACAAAAATAAGTTATTCTAGGATTCTTTGAAACTCCTCAATAACGAAAGTTTGAATTTTAAAATACAATTAACATTTTCGTTCTTAAAATTAAAACTTATATTTATAATCAATCATTTATGTTAAAAAATTAGCCAAAAATTTAACGCTTTGTATCCATTTAAATACAACTTTATGAGGGTTTTTACAACCCTTGCTTTTTTAGCCTGCTCCGTTTATTTACAAGCACAGCTGAGCAAAACCCATTATATCCCACCCATCACAGCGGCTCAAGACGACAATGCTCAACCTCAAAATCAATATTTACATATTTCCACTCCAACTGAAGATGAGGTCAATGTTGCTGTCAATCAACTGGGCGCAGGCACCCAAGAATATACGGTTTCAAATGCAAATCCCCTTGAAATATTTATTGGCAATGGCGACAACACCCCTTTTATCCTCCCCTCCACAAGCACCGCTTCTGCTAGCAGCAGTAAAGGCTATATCATCCAATCTGACAAAGCAGTCTATGCCTCAGTGCGCCTGACTGCAGGTCCCCAAAACCAGGCGGGTTCATTGGTGTCTAAGGGCCTTTCTGGGCTCGGTAAAACCTTTAGAGTTGGGACGTTTACGAATCTAAAACCATTTACCTCCAATAATTTGGATTATTTAAATTTTGTTTCGGTCATGGCTACCGAAAACAACACTCAAATCGATTTTTCTGACTTTGCAGCCGGAGTCATTATTGAAAACAACACCCCGCTTTCAACAATTTTAAACGCGGGGGAGTCCTATGTGATCGCCTTAAATCCAGCCCTCACTACTGCCAACAGAGACGGTCTTATTGGGGTGCTAGTCACCTCCAATAAGGACATTGTAGTCAATTGTGGTTCTTTTAATGGCAGCAATTTTATTGAAACTGGCCGTGATGCTGGCTTTGATCAAATTGCGCCTTTACAAACCATTGCCGTTGAAGGTCAAGCCCATAGTGAGTATATCTTTGTACGCGCCAATGGATTTGACGGCATTGAAAGACCCTTATTGGTGGCGCATTACGACAATACTGAGATTTGGATCAATGGGGATTCTAGCTCAGGTAACTTGCTGACAACCCTCAATGCAGGTGAGCACCTCAGTATTGAAGGAAATAACTTTAGTACCCAATCTTTAACTGACTCAAACCCTGGTGGGAATCTATATGTTTGGACTTCTAAAACCACCTTTGCTTATCAGGGGATTGGTGGTGACAGCAACGAGGCCAATCAAGAACTGTTCTTTGTGCCCCCTCTAAATTGTAAAGCCCCGCGCTCCATTGATAACATTCCAATGATACAGTCTTCTGGTACTGGTGGTATGAGTTTTACAGGGGGGATTGCGATTGTTGCAGAAACAGGGGCCGCAGTCAATGTCAATGGGGTGCCTACCACAGCAATTCCCCAAGCAGTCAATGGAAATTCAAACTATGTGACTTATCTAATAAGCGGTTTGTCTGGCAATGTCAGCGTCTCATCTACTGGACAAATTTATGTTTCTTATTATGGCGCTAATGGTTATGCGGCTCTTGGCGGGTTTTACTCGGGATTTATTTTTAAACCTGAAATTGCCTCAGATGCCATTGATGTAACCATTGAGGAATTGTGTATTCCCTTTATTGAATTGAGTTTGGGGGGTGAAGCAACCTTTGATGCTTACCAATGGTTTTACAATGGTACCATCATCCCCGGTGCCACCTCAGAAACTTATATCCCAAACAGCCCTGGATTTTACCAATTAGAGGGTGTCATATTAGATTGTTCATCAATTTTATCAGATAACATTCCGGTCAGCGGTTGTGCTGGAGATTATGATGGTGATGGTGTCAATAATAACTTAGATCTCGACCTTGACAATGACGGGATCTTAAATACTTTGGAATCCGATTGCAATTACAATTTAGATCTTTCGGCCAATTTGGGGCCCTATTTCACTTCTGCTGTGACTGTGAGCAGTGCCAATACTGAAGCAGTACCATTCCAAGGTTTTACAGACCAGTCCATGCTATTGGCGGCCTCTCCAACCGTGGGAGTTATAAAGAGCTTTACTAGCTATAAACTGAGTTTTGACGCTCCGACAAATTTTAAAATTGAACAAGCTCCAGCTACACAGCCCAGTGCTGCTATGGAAGATACAGAGGAATATATTTTAAGTGTACCGTTTGATCAGACTGTTTCAGTATATGACCCCGACAATCAACTTCTCATAGACGTAAATTATGATGGCATTTATGACAATAATATCAATGAATTTACAGCTTTTGAAATTCGTTTTAAGCTAAACGCTGCCATACAACCAACAGGAACAGGGACTTTTTATTTCCAAAGTCAAGATGCCAGTCAATTTGAAATTAAATATATTAATAACTCCGAAATTACTGCCAACCAAGTTGCCTTTCAACTGTCGGAGGCCTGTCGCGTTGTAGATTCTGATGGGGATTCTATTGCTGACAGCTTTGATTTAGACAGTGATAACGACGGTATTTACGACTTAATTGAAGGCGGTAATGGTGTTTTGGACGAGAACCAAGACGGTGTGCTAGATGGGCTGTCCACCAATGACAACAATCTTGATGGACATCACGATAGCGCCCAATCCCCTTTAGATTCTGATTCCGATGGGGTATTTGACTGTTTGGATTTGGACTCTGATAATGATGGTTTGTACGATTTGTTTGAAGCTGGACATGGGATCAATACTGTAGATACAGACAACAATGGACAGATTGACCTAGGATTCAATGATTCAAATTCCAATGGTGTTTCCGATCTTATAGAAACGCTTTTGCCTCTGGACTCTGATAATGATGGGATCGCTGATTTTGTTGAACAAGATGCTGATAATGACGGCTGTTTTGACGTGGAAGAGGCTGGTTTTCAAGGAACAGTTGGGGTTTTAGACGGTACGGGAATTGATGAAAATGGTTTGGTTATCGGGGGCAATGGCTACGACGCCGCCACAGACAGCAATGCAGATGGTCTGTTCGACTATCAAGAATTCGTAGAAATCATTGTTGCCTCAGTGACATCGCCTCAATTTGTTTGTGAGGCGGACAATATCAGTCTTGAGATTTCCTTGGAAACCAATTCAGATTCCTATGATTTGATTGCTTGGCAAAGCAGTACAGACGCTGGTGTCAGCTGGCAACCCCTTGCGGAAACACCCGATAGTTTTGAAAATGTCAACAGCAATATTTTACAGATTATAAATACCAGCCTCGGCCTTTCAAACAATTTGTTTAGGGCAGAAATGAGTCGAAACGATTTAGTGTGTCAAACATTTTTTTCTGAACCAATTGAAGTTATCATCTATCCTTTACCTGTCATAGTTTCCGATGTTAATTTATTTCAATGTGATCAAGACACTGATGGTGTCACAGTTTTTAATCTCAGCGAGGCAAATTCGCTGATATCCACCAATTATTTAAGCGAAAATTTCAGTTATTATCATTTTTTGTCTGATGCTGAACAAGGGAACACCAACGAGATAACAAGTCCAATAGAATACGAAAATACCACTGATGACCCCGCTGTTGATCCCAATCAAATTTTTGTACGTGTTGAAACGACTGAGGGTTGTGCTTTGATCTCCACTTTAAACCTTTTTGTTTCTACCACACAGGTTCCTTCAAGCTTTTCGATTCCACCCTACAATGAATGTTATGATGATTCAGATGGAATTACCGAATTTGATTTCAGTGATTCAGAGGCCATTATTTTGGCTTTATTTCCACCCAATCAGCCCCTTTCTGTTTCCTATTATGAAACACAAACAGAGGCCTTGTCTGAGATCAACGCAATTGTCGATGTTTCAGCTTACCAAAACAGCAGTGGAAACAATCAAACTATTTGGGTACGCCTGGACTCTGA
>PBQM01000036.1 GCA_002725015.1 Flavobacteriaceae bacterium
AGAGAAGAGACCTGTTCCACTGACCACAGGGGAATTTGAAGATTATATAAAAAGGGACAGTATTGAAACCACAAGAAACTCCAAAGTCTATCTAGATTCTGTAGATAGGGTCAAAAATAAATTTAAAATTGGGAATCTTTTAAGCGGCTACACTAATGAGGATTCCTACAACAAAAAAAGCTTTACTGTTTCAGGGCCAGTAAATGGGATTTCTTTTAACACAGTGCAGGGCTATAACCTTTCATTGAACTCTAATTTCACCAAGCGTTATAACGATTATAAAAATTTTATTACTTTGAGCGGAGCCGTAAATTACAGCATTGAAACCAAACGCTTGAGAGGTGGAATACAAGGGTATTATAAATTTAATGCCATCAATAATGCGGCAGTAACTGCCAGTATTGGTACTAAGGTAGAACAGTTTAATAGCTTAGAACCAATCCCAAAATTTCACAACACGCTCAGTTCTTTGTTTTTTGAAAAAAATTACATGAAAATATATGACAGAACTTTTGCAAAAGTCAATTACAGTATGGAACTCTTTAACGGGTTGAGCTTTAATTCAGGTTTGTCCTACGAAAAGCGCAAAGCACTTTTTAACAGTACGGATTATACAATATTTCCAAAAGCCTCTATAGACTACAGTAGCAACAACCCCTTAGAGCCAAATACTTTTGAAACTGCTGCTTTTTTAAATCACGATTTATTAAAATTTAGTTTGGGGATTAGAATTCGATTTGGAGAAAAGTTTATGACCTATCCCGACTTAAAAATCAATGTAAACGACTCAGACTATCCAAGGCTATTTCTCAACTATACTAAAGGGTTTAATGCCAGTATTTCAGATTATAATTTTGACCACTTAAGAGCGCGATTGCAACAAGCGGTAAATCTAAAATCGTTGGGCTTTTTTAATTACAATCTGATAGGAGGAACTTTTTTTAAAAATAAAACGCTTTCATTCATTGATTTTAAACACTTTAATGGCAACCAAACCCACGTGAATACCATGGGCAATTACCTGAGCAGTTTTAAAAATCTAGGCTATTACAATTACAGCACCTCTAATAATTTCTTTGAATACCACATGGAACACAATTTTAAAGGATATGCACTTGGTAAAATTCCATATATGAACAAACTGGGCTTTAATTTAGTCATTGGATGGCATGGTATTTCTTTAGACGGGGGAAATCCTTACAGCGAATATAATGTGGGAATTGCCAATTTGGGCTGGAAAAAGTACCGCTTTCTAAGAGTGGATTATGTGCGCTCATTTGCAAGTGGAGAAGCAGACAATGCCCTGATGTTTGGATTGAGCTTTTAAGACTTGTCACCTAACATAGGTACAAATTTAAAGTTGCCAAATTCTTGTTTTTTAAAAGATTTTTGACTGGTACGGACAAAAACTGACATCACTTGTTCTTTGTCTCCAACAGGGATGACCAACCGACCACCAACCTTGAGCTGTGCCAATAAAGGCTTGGGTACAAAAGGGGCTCCAGCAGTGACCAAAATTCGATCAAAGGGTGCATCGGCTTTTAAGCCCTTATAACCATCTCCAAAAATTAAACGCTTTGCGACATATCCAATTTTGGGTAAAAATAGACTGGTTTTTTTAAACAATTCCAACTGGCGTTCAATGCTGTAAACTTCCGCCTCCAACAAACACAAGACGGCGGTCTGATAACCACTACCGGTTCCAATTTCTAAAACCTTGTGGTTGGCCTCTACTTCTAAAAGTTCCGTTTGATAGGCCACTGTATAGGGCTGAGAGATGGTCTGATTGGCAGCAATTGGGAACGCTTTGTCTTGATAGGCATGGTCCAAAAAACTGGAGTCCATAAACCAGTGACGGGGAACTTTGCGAATGGCTTCTAAGACAGCCTCGTTTTTAATGCCCTTAAGAATTAAATTCTCTACTAACTTTTGCCTCAGTCCCTTGTGTTTAAACGAATCTACCAAACCTATTAAATTTCATTTTCAAAATTAAGTAAAGAAATTTGAGATTAAAATTAAAAGTCGAAAAGAATTTTAAAACTCAAGGTTTTAACAGACATAGGTTTAGAATACCATTAAAATATTTAATTTTGTATAAAAATATATGTCATGTTAAAAGTAGGGGTATTGGGCGCAGGCCATCTCGGAAAAATACATTTAAAGTTGCTTCAACAATCTGAAAAATATGAGCTCGTTGGATTTTTTGACCCTGATATCGCCAACGGTCAAAAGGTTGCCAAAGAATTTAATTACAACTATTATGAACAATTAGACAAATTAATGGATGCCGTTGATGTGGTCGATATTGTAACACCAACTTTATCACACTACAATTGTGCCATAAAAGCCATCACAAAAGGTAAGCATATCTTTATTGAAAAACCCATTACCAATACGGTTGAAGAAGCTGAGCACCTGCGCTTATTGGTTTCTGAAAATAATCTTCGAGGGCAAGTGGGACATGTGGAACGTTTTAATCCTGCATTTAGAGCCATTCAGTCAGAAATTAAAAATCCAATGTTTATTGAAACTCACCGCTTGGCAGAATTTAATCCCCGTGGAACGGATGTACCAGTGGTTTTAGATTTAATGATTCACGACATTGATATTATTTTGAGTGTGGTAAAGTCTGCTGTTGTTTCAGTCCAAGCCAGTGGGGTCTCAGTGATCAGTGAAACGCCAGATATTGCCAATGCCCGTATTGAGTTTGAAAATGGATGTGTCGCCAATCTAACCGCCAGCAGGATTTCTTTAAAGAACATGCGAAAAAGTCGTTTTTTTCAAAAAGATGCCTATATCAGTGTTGATTTTTTGGAGAAGAAAACGGAAGTGGTCAAGATGAAGAATGCGCCAGAATACCCCGGTGATTTTGATATGATATTACAAAATGCGGAAGGTGTCAGGAAGCAAATTTATTTTGAAAACCCAGAAATTACTGCAAATAACGCAATCTTAGACGAACTGGAAACTTTTGCAGATGCCATTGAATCCAATAAAAAACCAATCGTCACACTAAGAGATGGCACCAATGCCTTGAGAGTTGCCCATCAAATTATCAATTGTTTTTAAAAATTTTTAAAGATTTGAAAATGAAAAATATCGCAGTCATTGGAGCCGGCACTATGGGAAACGGAATCGCCCACACCTTTGCACAATCTGGTTTTTCAGTCCAATTGATTGACATTGACGAAATAGCTTTAAAAAAGGGACTTCAAAACATCTCTAAAAACTTAGAGCGAATGCTCCAAAAAGGCAAAATTTCAGCAATTGAAAAGAAGCAAACACTGGACAATATCAGCCTTTTTACAAGCCTTGAACAAGGAGTGCAATCCGCCAGTCTAGTGGTGGAAGCTGCAACTGAAAGTGAGGCCATCAAAACAAAAATTTTTAAAACTTTGGACCAAGTTTGTCCTGAAAAAACCATTTTAGCGACCAACACTTCCTCTATCTCCATTACAAAGATTGCCGCGACAACAAACCGTCCTGGTCAAGTCATAGGCATGCACTTTATGAATCCAGTCCCAATCATGCCTTTGGTAGAAGTTATTAATGGATATAACACTCTCGAGACTGTAACAGATTTCATCCTAAAGCTGAGCAAGGAAATTGGAAAAACAGCCGTCCTAGTGAATGATTATCCAGGTTTTGTTGCCAATCGAGTTTTAATGCCCATGATCAATGAAGCCATTGAAACCCTTCAAACAGGCGTCAGTGGAGTGTTGGAAATTGATGCTATTTTAAAGCTTGGAATGGCACACCCTATGGGCCCTTTGGAATTGGCTGATTTTATTGGTCTTGACGTCTGCTTATCTATTTTAGAGGTGATGTATGAGGGATTTAAAAATCCTAAGTATGCACCCAACCCCCTATTGATCAATATGGTGAAAGCTGGTAAGCTTGGCAAAAAGTCAGCAGAAGGCTTCTATAACTACCGCAATGAGAAAAAAGCCATTGTTCCAGCCAATAGGTTTTTATAAAACTAAATCCCTTAAATCTAAAAACAGCTGAACGCTATTACCTCTTTTTGCGCTGATCGAGTCAATCCTTTGAGTTTTACACGGACAACAGCCTAAAAAAAATCCTGGACAAAGATTTTAAGCAGTTTAAATGCTCTTATAGCGGAAGCATTTATAAATAAATTAAAATATTACATTAAAGCATGTAAATCATTTAAATCATCTTAAAATAAACAGAGCTTTTCAATGTATTAAGGGGCCAATTTTATTCATTATCTTTACGATTAGATATATAATATTATGGAGATTTCAGATACTAAACCTCTTTGTTTTTTTGTAATAGGACCTGAGAGTACGGGTTCTACCTACATGGCAAAGATTTTAAATAAACACTTAAATGGGTTTGATTGGAATGGTAGAGGATGGAATGACAACGAACATCCATTAGCGGATAAAATAAACGGATTTACTGAACCTGTAGGTGATATAGATGGTGTATTAATTTGTCATCGTTCATTACCCTTTAGTCGTATGTACCCACCAATAGAAAAGTGGGTTCAATTATATGATTGTAAATTTATTTGGGCCGTTAGGGAAATAAATTGTTCTCATAATTCCCGAAAGAAAAGATGGGGTTCACGCAGGAATTGGGAAGAGGAATCATTACATTCATTACAATACTTAAATGCACTACAGCAAGCAAACCATCCTTTGTATTATTTTAGTTATGAAGCCTTAGTTTTTACTAAAAATCTATATTTAGATAACTTTTATGATTGGGTAGATCAATTTAAAAAAGTTGAAAATAGATATTATCCCTCCGATATAAAAGACATGAATCAAAAATATTTTTAATAAACTAGCTTATAAAATCTGTCAGACAAAATGCTCATTGTAAAAATCAACCTAAAGTAAAATATGGAAAAGCAGTTAAGCTTTGCAAAAGTCTGCAGAAGGTTTCTATAACTACCACAATGAGAAAAAAGCGATTGTTCCAGCCAATAGGTTTTTATAAAACTAAATCCCTTAAATCTAAAAACTATGAACTCTATTACCCCTTTTTGCGCTGTTCGAGCCAACCCTGAAATCGCAGCAAAATTTAGCAGTGAATCCTTTGAATTTTACACGGACAACAGCCTTAAAAAAATCCTAGACCACAACCCCCACTCTTTTCTTCAACTTATAAAGCCTAATATCATTCCAAACAAAGGCATGACTTCAATTCAGCGTTTTAGAAGTGTGAAAAAAAAATATGAGTTTTTTAAATCAAAAGGATGGCTCCTCAAAGATCCCAGCCCAGGATTTTACATCAAAGAACTTTGCGTTGGCAACAATATTTTTACGGGAGTTGTTGCTGCGGTCTCAGTGTTAGAATATAAAAAAGGGCGCATCAAAAAACATGAACAAACTCTAAAATCAAGAGAAATCCGCTTTAAGAATTACTTAAAAGAAACACGTTTTAATGCCGAACCAGTATTATTGGCCTATAAAGGTCAAGACGAACTTTCAAAGCTAATTGAGTCTATAAAACAACAAAAACCCACATTGAATCTTAATATTTCAGAATTAGAAAGCCAGAAACTGTGGTATATATCCAGTCCTGAACTTGTTCAGCAAATTTCTAAATTGTTTGGGCCTGTCAAACACTTTTACATTGCTGACGGTCACCACCGCAGCGCTTCCTCCGTACTGCTTGCAAAAGAGGATAAAAATACCTCAACAGATTTTTTTATGGCTTTTTTAATTCCAGAACAGTCGCTGGTACTTCAAGAATACAACAGGATTTTAAGCAGTTTAAATGGGCTTACGGCAGTAGCCTTTTTAAATAAATTGAAATTAAAATTTAACATCAAAGCCTGTAAATCATTTAAATCATCTCAAAATGAACAGGGCTTTTCAATGTATTTAGAGGGCCAATTTTATTCATTATCTTTACGTTCAGTGTTTGTTGATGAAAAAAACCCACTTGGCGAACTAGATGCCTATATTTTAGAGGCGGAAATTTTAAAGCCCCTTTTGGGAATTGTAAACCCCCGCTCGGATAAACGCCTTCAGTATTGTTCAAAAAAGGATGAAATGGCATGGATAAAACAAGAAGTTGATAATGGCAATTACGCGATTGGCTTTGGTTTAAATGCCCCCAGCTTAAATCAACTCAAAGCCATTGCAGATGCCAATTTGACTCTGCCCCCTAAAAGCACCTACATTTATCCAAAATTAAGAAGTGGAATGACCATTTATGAGTTTTGATATGACGATAAGAAAAAATCTTGATCAAATAACGTCTTCTCTGCCACCCCATGTGACTTTGGTAGCAGTTTCCAAAACAAAACCCCTAAGCGATTTAATGCAAGCCTATCAAGCGGGTCAACGTGTGTTTGGAGAAAATAAGGTTCAGGAAATGGTAGAGAAATACCATCTAATGCCAGACGATGTACAATGGCATATGATTGGACACTTGCAGCGCAACAAGGTCAAATATATGGCTGGATTTGTGGATTTGATTCACGGAGTAGACAGCCTCAAATTATTGACAGAAATTGACAAACAAGCTCAAAAACACAATCGGGTTATCAAATGTCTTCTGCAAATTAAAATTGCCAGGGAGTCTTCTAAATTTGGATTGCCAATTCAAGAGGCTGAAGCCTTGCTCAGTTCAGAAACCTTTAAAAGTTTAAAAAATGTTCGAATTGTTGGATTGATGGGGATGGCAAGTTTTACAACAGACAAGCTTCAAATTTCAAAGGAATTTAAAACCCTAAAATCCAACTTTGATCAGCTAAAACAAAAGCTAAAAAATCTTAAAATTATATCGATGGGAATGAGTGGGGATTATAAACTTGCTATAGATTGTGGCAGCAGTATGATTCGGGTTGGCAGTCTTATTTTTGGGGCTAGAAATTACAATTAAAAGACTCAAAATTTACGCAATTTTAGACATAGAAACCACTGGAGGGAAATATAATGAAGAAGGCATTACAGAAATTGCCATCTACAAACACAATGGAAAAACCATTATTGATCAATTTATCAGTTTGGTGAACCCCAAACGCCCCATTCAACCCTATGTGGTCAACCTGACAGGAATCTCAAATAAAATGTTGCGCAGTGCTCCAAAATTTTTTGAAGTGGCCAAACGCATTGTAGAAATTACTGAGGGTTGTGTTTTGGTAGCTCACAATGCAAAATTTGATTACAGAATTTTAAAACTTGAATTTGAACGCTTGGGTTTTAAATTTGAAAGGGAAAACTTGTGTACTGTAGAACTGTCAAAACAATTGATTCCTGACCTCCCATCATACAGCTTGGGGAAATTGGTTCGCTCTTTAGGAATTCCGATGAGCGATCGCCATCGCGCCTCAGGTGATGCCTTGGCTACGACTAAATTATTTGAACTGTTGCTCAACAAAGATCTAGAAAAGCGCATCATAAAGGCCTCAATACGCCTGGAACCGAAGCGGCAATTGGAGCCCAAATTGGTGGCCATCATTCAATCGCTCATTGCGGCCACAGGAATTTATTATATGTACAATAAAAGCGGAGATATTGTATACATCGGGAAAAGTAAAAATATCAAGAGTAGAATCAATCAGCATTTTGTTGGCGAAAATCCAAAATCAAAAAAAATTCAATTAGAAGTTACAGCGGTAAGCTATGAAGAAACCGGCAGTGAATTGTTGGCGCTTTTAAAAGAAAGTGCCGAAATAAAACATCACAAACCCAAATTTAACCGCGCTCTCAGACGAACTATTTTTTCTCATGGCCTTTTTAGCGTTAAAGACAAAAATGGTTATTTGATCTTAAAAATTCAAAAAATTAAAGGGCTCAAAAAACCCATCACTACTTTTGGAAATATTCAAAGCGGAAAGAGCTTTATGAACAAGATTGTAGAGAAACACGATTTATGCCAAAAACTATGTGGTCTGTACAACACAAAAGGCAGTTGTTTCGCCTATACTATAAAAGCTTGCTCTGGAGCCTGTACCGGAGAAGAAACTGTCGATACATACAATGCTAAAGTTCAAAAAATCATAGACTACTACAGCTTTAAATCCAAAAGCATGCTAATTATCGACAAGGGGCGTAGCATTGATGAACGCAGTGCTGTTTGGGTCGAAAATGGCGTTTTAAGAGGGTACACTTATTACAATTTAAATTTTCAAGTAACAAATACCGATATTTTATCAACGCTCATTACCCCTTTGGAGCACAACAAGGACGCTCAACATATACTTCAAAGTTATATGCGCCGAAATAAAAGATTAAAAGTGATTCCTTTAAACGACTAAAGTTTTAGTATTTTTGAGCCATGTCCAAACAAAAATCTAATTCCAGCTGGAGAAATCAACTTCATGAGATCATATATGAGGCAGATACCCCTGCAGGCAAATTTTTTGACCTTTCACTATTGGTGGTAATTCTGTTGAGTATTGTTCTGGTCATGCTGGAGAGTATAGAGCCCATTGGAACAAAATACGCCCTAATTTTCAATAGCCTTGAGTGGATCATTACTGTATTGTTTTCTTTGGAATACATTGCCAGAATAGTTTGTGTTAAAAAACCAAGAGCTTATATTTTTAGTTTTTATGGCATCGTAGATTTTCTTTCAACAGTTCCAAAATACATTTCACTCTTTGTAGTTGGTACAAACTCCTTGCTTGCCCTACGCGCCCTTAGACTTCTGAGAGTTTTCAGGATCTTAAAACTAACGCGTTTTATTGGAGAAAGCACCAATTTTGGGAGAGCACTCAAGAGAAGTAAAATTAAAATAGCCGTTTTCTTGTCCTTTGTTTTGGTGCTCTGTATTATATTGGGAACCGTCATGTATTTGGTAGAGGGCGATAAAAACAGTGGATTTACCAGCATTCCGCGAAGTGTTTATTGGGCCATTGTAACCCTGACAACAGTTGGCTATGGAGACATTGCACCCATCAGTGCGCTGGGGCAGTTTATCGCTTCGCTCATCATGATATTAGGGTATGGTATCATTGCCATCCCCACTGGAATTGTAACTTCTGAAATGAGCCGAAAAGAACGTAAAAATATTCCTAAAAATACCCAATCATGCAGCAGCTGTACGGAATCTTACCACGCAGATGATGCTCAATTTTGTCACAAATGTGGACTTCCATTACACCATGGATAAATTTATAATATCTATAGTGGGACCTACAGGAATAGGAAAAACAAATTTGAGTTTAAAACTAGCCAGCCATTTTCAAACAGAAATTATTTCTGCAGATTCTAGACAATTTTATAAAGAAATTCCGATCGGAACGGCTGCGCCAAGCGCCGAAGAATTACAAAGCATTCCCCACCACTTTATTCATCACAAATCAATTACCGAATCTTACAGCGTAGGCCAGTATGAAAAAGAGGCCTTAGAACGCATCAAAATGTTGCATAAAACCCACCGAATTGTAATTTTAATTGGGGGGTCCGGTTTGTATGTCAATTCCATATTAAAAGGATTGGATACTTTTCCAAAAGTAGCGGCGAATATACGCGAAGAGTTAAATTTAGAACTCAAAATCCATGGAATAGAAATACTTCAAAAAGAATTAAAAATTGCAGACCCAGAAACCTATGCACAGATAGATCTAAACAATTCACAACGAATTATTAGAGCACTAGAAATTTGCAGAGGCAGCAGACAGCCCTACAGTCAATATTTAAACAAAGAAAAAAAATCCAGAGTTTTTAATGTAATTAGTATTGGACTTGAGGCTGAAAGAAGTGTTATTTACCAACGCATTCATCAAAGGGTTGATAAAATGATAGAAAGGGGTTTGATAGAAGAAGCAAAATCCTTATACAACTACAGAGATTTAAATGCACTTAATACTGTGGGATATAAAGAGCTATTTAAGTCTGTTGAAGGCACTTGGTCAATAGATAAAGCGATCGAAGAGATTAAAAAGAATTCACGGCGCTATGCCAAGCGTCAATTGACTTGGTTTAAAAAAGACAGCAATACAAAATGGTACGACTATCAAACCCCTCAAAAGACTGTTATAAACTATATAGAATCCAAGCTGGCTTCTTTTTCAACTAAAGACTAAAAATTTGATAAAAATCAGGAATTGACAACAAGTCTAAAACCCTCTCCGTGGATGTTTAAAATTTCGACCTTTGGATCTAACTTTAAATACTTGCGCAATTTGGCAATGTAAACATCCATACTTCTTGATGTAAAATAGTTATCATCCCTCCAAATTTTAGTCAATGCAATTTCCCTTGGCATCAAATCATTGATGTGCAATGCGAGTAATCTTAAAAGTTCGTTTTCTTTTGGTGACAGTTTTATTTGTGTCTCACCCTGAATTAAAAATCTAAGCTTGGAATTTAACTTAAAACTTCCAATTTCAAATTCAAACTGCTTGCTGTCAGCAATACTTTCCACTGTTTTTCTTTGAATAATCGCTTTGATTTTTAAAAGCAAAACTTCGCTGTCAAAAGGCTTGTTTAAGTAATCGTCAGCCCCTACTTTGTAGCCCTTTAAAACATCCTCTTTTAATGATTTTGCCGTAAGAAAAATAATCGGTACTTCTTTGTCTTTTTCTCTTATTTCTTGAGCCAATGTAAAGCCGTCTTTGTAGGGCATCATTACATCTAATATACAAAGATGAAAATCTGACTTTTTAAATTTTTCAAATCCTTCCATACCATTTTTGGCCAATACAACCTCATAATTGTTAATGGTCAAATACTCTTTTAAGACAGTTCCAAAATTAGGATCGTCCTCTACAAGTAGTATGCGTTTATTGATTTCTTCCATATCGTTATGTTATTAGTGGTAATTTAATAGTGAATGTACTTCCTTTTCCTTTTTCACTTTCTATAAAAATAATTCCCTGATGGTTTTCTACAATTCGCTTGACATTGGCAAGGCCAAGACCATGGCCTTTGACATTGTGAACGTTACCCGTGTGTTCCCTGTAAAATTCCTCAAAAACTCTTTTTTGAGCGACTTTGCCAATTCCAACACCCTGGTCTTTGATGGACATCAAAATACTATTGCCATGATTTTCGGTTGTTATGTCTATTTTGGGAGGCCCCTCAGAATATTTAATGGCATTGTCTAAAATATTGACGATGACATTGGTAAAGTAGGAGTCGTTGGCTAAAATAGAAGCCTTGGTCGCTTTGAAATTGGTTTTGATATAGCCCGCTCTATTTTTGACGATAAGTTCTACATGTGTGATCGCATCTTCAATTAATTCGTGAAGTTGAAGTCTGTCCTTGCTAATTATCAATTGTTTTTTTTGAAGTTTGGAGATGCGCAAAACATTTTCAACTTGAGCATTCATTCGTTTATTCTCTTCCTTTATCATGGAAATATAATCCCATACTTTGGCTTTGTTGTTGAAAATTTTTGGATTTTTAATGGCGTCTAAAGCAAGGTTGATGGTCGCAATAGGCGTTTTAAACTCATGAGTCATATTATTGATAAAGTCTGACTTCATTTGTGAAATTTTTCGCTGTTGAATTAATTGATAAACTGCACTCATATAGCCAATGATGATAATCATTGTGAAAACCAAGGACAAAAGAGTGATGATTATGATATCCTCTTGTTCCTTGTTTTTCAGTATGTTGTTTATATAATAAGCTTGAACAAAAATAATTCCAATAAGTGACAAACTCATCAGTATAACAAGTATTGAAAAAAGTTTCTTATTCATCAAACGAAATTAAAGTATTTAAGAATGTTTTGGGTTGCTTTTAACTTCCTATTAACTAAAATGTTAAAATTTTATAATTGAGAATTAGTTTTGTGAATTTCATTATGAATATCATAAACTTGCTTTAATGAGTTTTCAATATCGATATTGTGAATTACAAAATCTGATTTTAAAACTTTCACAGAAGAATCCAATTGATTGGACATGATTGCCCTGATTCCTTTTTCTGTAGTTTGATCTCTTTGAATCACTCTTTGAATGCAAAGAGACTCTGGCGCAGTTACGGTTAATATATAATCGAATTCATCTTCCGCACCAATTTCGAACAAAATAGCAACTTCCTTCACGACATAAATTGCCGATTGCTTTGAAAGCCAATGTTTATAATGCTTTGCCACTTCGGGGTGAACCAATGCATTCATTTTGGCTAAAAGTTTGGGATTGTTAAAAATATTTTTTGAAATAAAAGCCTTGTTGATTTGATTGCCATTGTAGGCTTGGTTTCCTAGAAGCTGTTTGATTTTCTGTTTTAATTCAAAGGAAGACTGCATCAATTTCTTAGCTTCTAGATCCGCATTATAAACGGGAACACCAACGGACTCGAACATCTTTGAAACGGTTGTTTTACCGCTGCCAATACCCCCTGTAAGACCTATTACTTTAGTCATTTTTTTTTGTCATTACAAACTCCAACTTATTAATTTCTAGTGAAGCGTTTTTTATTGATTTCGGATGCGAGGCCAAAGTCGGAACAAGAACCTTTGAGTCAATGTTAAAATTATTAAAATCACAAACCACCTTAAAATCGGTTGCAGTGATGCTGTCGTAAGTTCGCAAATTGGTGTAATATACGACAGGGATTTCTTTGGGGAAAATTGAGACCGTGAAACCTTCGGGTAAGTTAACCACTGAAACCGGCACATTTAATTTTCCTTCTGTAAATTTCTCAACGGTTCCAAAAACTTGAACAACATTTGAGGAAGGCTTCAAATTTGGTGGAATTCTCAATTCCACAGACTGATTGATATCGGATTTAACGGCAGTCATTTCAATATTGAGCGTTGAAATACGATCGATGGTGTCCAAGGAAGTTTTTGCTCCAACAATTGTGATAGAATCTGGACGACTCGTTAAGGGATTTAGCATATCATAGCCAACTGAAAATTGTGTCCTTGCTACAACGGTCACAGGAACTCTTTTTTGAGACTGTGTATCGTAATTAAACCTAACAACTTTTGGAGACAGGGCAATAATCTCAAAAGATTCATCAAAAAAATCAGAGCCTTTAAAATCTTTTAAATCAGCGGTCCAAGTGTAGGTCGAATTGCTTTTATCTAATGTTGTAACATCTATTTTATATGTCAAATGCTGGAATGCATATTTTAACATGTCATAGCCATCTGTTTCAACTGTAACATCCATAAACTGCGGCTGGCTGTCGGTTATAAGCTCCGTTGGATTCAGCTGCACAGGGACCAGCTCCAATGACAGTGTTTGAGTGACCCTGTCAGAAAATTTTGCGAGAACTGAAATTGTTAAAGCCATGACAAAAAACAATACAAAAACGTTCAATCGCTTGATTTGAACACCTTTTATCAATATGTTTTTAAATTGGTTCATTGGCTTGTTTAAAAAATAACTTAGGAAAGAGTAATAGTGCGGATTTGCGAGATAATTTTAATTTTAAGGTAGCTTTTAAAAAACCATAACCATATCCAAAAAACTGGACCAATATGGCAGGAATACACAAGATACTGGCAACGATATCAGATGTAGATTTTAAAGCTGCCAAGAAAATGACAAAAAAATATCCAATATAAAAATACAATCCCCATATAAAATCAACTGTTAAAAATAGCAAACTAATTAAAAGGCCCAAAGAAAAAAACGTGGGGAACCAATACGCAATTTTTTTAGTTTCGGGGTGCCACTTGTTTAAAATTGGTCTAACCTGTCCAAACTTATAGACTTGAACAGAGAAACTTTCAAATGAAAGCCGGCGCTTGTGAAACACAAAAGCCTTGGGAATCAAACGCAACTTATAGCCTATGGCCCTTAAACGAATAGACAAATCTGGATCTTCCCCAGGGTGAATATTCCCAAAACCGCCTGAGGCTAAAAAAGCTTCTTTAGAAATACCCATATTAAAACTTCTTGGTTGGTAGCCTTCAATCTCTTTGTCTCCACCGCGAATACCGCCTGTAGTCAGTAAAGAAGTCATAGAAAAATTAATGGCTTTTTGTAGCTCTGAAAAATTATATTTAGCAGTATCTGGGCCGCCATAACAATCTACATAATTCTTATCTAAAAAAGTAATGACTTCGTTTAAATAGTGTTTTGGAAGCATACAATCGGAGTCTAAAATAACAAAGTAATGACCCTTTGCGCGCTGCATCCCATAGTTTCGAGAATCGCCAGGGCCAGTGTTTTGCTTGTAATAATAACTGATATTAAGCTGGGTTTGAAAATGTTCAACTATGAGACGGGCATCCAAACTTGATCCATCTTCAACAATTACAATTTCGAAAGTTTTAGGCGTTTCCAATTCACAAAAACTTTCCAACAATTCCCGAACCTCTTCAGGGCGATTGTAGACAGGGATGATAAAAGAGAAATCGCTGGCAATCATAAATACAAATTTAAACAATGCTTTTGAAATAGCTTGGTGTTTAAAAATAAAGCCTAAAAAAAATCAAAAATTAAATTTTTGAGGCATTACACGTCAAAGGCAAAGGAAGCAGGTGCAACAAATAAGAATTTAAAAAATTAACGGTTGGAATACTGAAATTGAGTTTCAATGGGTACGTCGTAGAGAGATTCCAGCTCACCAATATTTTTTTTATAAAATTTTGTAGCTGGAGGGATGCTTATATTGGTCCAAAATGATTTGTCGTAAGGGATCTTATACAGAGTCATGTCTTTTTGCTCGTATTCTCCTTGAAATTTAATTTTATTTCCGTCATTTTCAAGATCTAAAACGAAAATTTCATGACGGTATGAAATAGGTATATAATTGCGTTCTTTTTCACCTGCTTGACGCATGGCTCTTCGAATGTGATCCGGGGTCCCAACAGCGCCCTCCCATTGACGTTTGTGATAACTCAAGTACAACTTCCCTTGGTTGTTATTTTTATAAATGTAAAGGGCCGTTAAACGCTTCCCCTGGTTCATAACGGTGGTGTTTTTTGCAATTTTATAAATTTTGAAAGTGTCAAAACCAATATAAAATGTAATGGTATTGCCATTGCGCAAATTACCTTGTAAAACGATTACATCTTCATTTTCATAAAAAGTATCATCAATTTTTTTCCAATCATAAGAAGAAATAGGTGGGCCGTTTCTCAATGGATTGTTCAGTTCCATAAACTTTAAGGCATGTCGATCCTGCTCATTTTTTATAAAACGATAATCGGAAGAATTACGACTTTGTTTAACATCAAAAGCTTGTATATATGAAGAGGGGCCTCGGTCTAAAACATCGATATATTGCTCGATAAAATAACGACAAATATTATCTTCAACAGACCAGCGTCTGTATAAAATACCAAGTTTGTGTTTATTGCTAAGGGTGTTCTCTTTTAATTTTTTGACCGCTTTTTTGACGATATCCCTGGGGCTCTCAATGGAAACCTCACCTAATTCTGTGATCATTTCCTTCAAGATAAAAGTTTTGTCTTTGCGTGCAATGAAATCTTGAACAGTAATTTTAAGAGATTGAAATCCAATGGATGAAATTTCAATAGTATCCAACAGTTCTTTGTTGGTTACAAAAAACTTGAAACCCCCATCTTCAGTAGAGCTGGTACCAATATTTTTTTCTACAATCCCCACAGAGGCATAGGGAATGGGGTAATTATATTCGTCGTATATCACCCCTTCTATAATGATGTTATTTTGAGCTAATGTCAAGCCTGATTGCAAAAAGGCGAATAAGAAAATAATAAAATTGATAAAGTTAAAAGAGCGTCTCATAGTTTAAAATCGCTTTAAAAAGTCCCAAATTCTATGAAAAAATAAAGGGTCATTTGGAATGTTTAAATTGTGTCCACCATTTTCAATACTGTGAAATTTTACTTCTTTTCCAGAGTCACAATCGGTGTAAATAAGAATTTGATCATCTCCCAACTCCTCAACAACAGGGACCACCTGACAATTGAAGCTGTTGACCCAAGCCAGAGCACTTTCTTCTGCGCCCAAAAATTCGTGACCCATAAAAGCCATCCCACCTTCATATGGAATGCTGTTGTCAGCAGTTCCACAAATCTGAAGTACAGAAACTGCCGAAGTTGAACTGTCTGGTAGGGTTCCAACCATCAATTGGCTGGCCAATGCTGCAACGGCGCTAAAATGTGAGGTCTCTATGGCTAGTTTATTGATCATAGCTGAGCCGTTAGAGCTTCCCACTCCGTACACTTTGGTTGCATCGAAAAAGGAATACGTTTCAAGTTGTGCCATGATTTGATTAAAAAAATCAACATCATCTGCATTGGAAGCTTCTTGTCCAAGATTCCAAGAATTTAAATGGCCTTGAGGGTAAACTCCTATAAATTCACCATTGTCAACAAAAGGAGAAAAAGGAAAAATCCAACTGTCGTTTTGGCCGCCATTTCCGTGAAAAGCAATCACCACTGGATAGGTTTGGGTGTTGTCAAAACTATCTGGTAAGTGTAAGAGGACTTCACGACTGACCTCGACTCCGTCAATGGTCTGAGTGATGTAAAACTCACCTTCAGGATCAATATTGTCTATTGGGGTCGTATCGTCATCTGCAGATGAGTTATTATTAAAACTGTTGTCAGAACTACTGCAATTCATACACAAGAGGGCAAAAATAAAAAGATTATAAAGTTTCATTGGTTTTTGATTATAGATTAGCAATTTGAACTTACCCTGTAAAGTAACATAAAATTCCGACAACAAGAAAAACTAATATAACAGAGAGCAGCACGTCAATGCGGTCGTAACTGTCTCTATGAGCTTGTTTTTGATCCTCAGTGAGGGTCCCAAATGACAAGCCAACAATGATTTTATAATCTGGGGCGGTGGTTAGTAAACTTATTGTAACACATAGAATTACAGAAAAAACAAACATAAATATTGCCATATGGGAAAAGTTAATGATTGCAAAATCATACAAAACATGAGACACCACTTCATTTTTCGCAATTTGAGGTTGAAAATATATTTCAGATCCAAGCCTTAAGGCTAGCAGTAAAAATCCCGACATTAAAGTGGTAATGGCCGCTTTGGAATTGACGCGTTTCCAAATGATACCCAACAAGAAAACCGCCGTCACTGGAGGCGCAATATAGGACTGTACATTTTGTAAATATTGGTACATAACACCACCCCCTATTTTTTCCATGATAGGAATCCAAATAATACCCAAAATTACAATAAAACCAGTGGCTATTTTAGCAGTCACTAATAAAGAAGCTTCAGATTTTTCGGGCTTTAGCTTTTTGTAAATATCAATGGTAAAAATAGTTGAACACGAATTAAAAACAGAGGCCAGTGAACTCATTAGAGCGGCCATCAACCCTCCTGCTACCAATCCTTTTAAGCCGACAGGCAATAGCGTTTTGACCAGCATTGGGAAGGCTCGATCTGCCTTATCCACAGAAAAAACTTCTGGGTTTTGAATGGACAGTGCAAAGGCAATAATACCAGGAACCAAAAAGATTAAAATAGGTAATAATTTTAAATAGGCACCAAAAATAGCACCCCGTCTTCCAATTTTAATATTGTTAGCAGCCAATGTGCGTTGGACAATGTATTGATCGGTGCACCAATACCAAATTCCAACAATGGTTCCACCAATTAAAAGGCCTGTCCATGGAAACTGCGGATCCGACATCGGACGCCACATATTAAAATGATCTGGACTTACAGCCGTAACCGTGGCCTTTAATTCAGACCAGCCGCCCACTTCTTGCAATCCTAAATAAGTAATAATCACAGATCCCAAAATCAAAACAACGGTTTGTAAGGTTTCAGTGTAAATCACCGCTTTCATACCACCAATAACCGTATAAATTCCTGTAAAAATCACAATGCCAATGGCACCATACCAAAAGGGAATAGCCAAGAGTTCAGACACCACAATACCACCTGCATATATGGTCACAGAAACCTTAGTAAGGACATAGGCAACCAAAGAGAAAAGAGATAGAAACCAACGCGAACGGCTGTCAAAGCGCTTCTCTAAAAATTCTGGCATGGTAAAAGCGCCACTTCTAATGTAAAAAGGTAAAAACAACCATCCCAATAATAAAACAATCCACGCATGAAGCTCATAATGCGCCATGGGAGTGCCAGATTCAAATCCAGTCCCCGCAAGTCCTACAACGTGTTCAGATCCTATATTTGAAGCAAAAATTGAAGCACCAATTACAAACCATCCTACATTTCTTCCTGCTAAAAAATAATCTTCTGTATTGTTGTTTTTTTGAAGCAGCACCCAAACCGCTACAGCCACCAATGCCAAAAAATAAAGACCTAAGACAACCCAGTCAATACCCTCTAGGACAGAGGAAGCTGTTAGAAGTAAATGGTTCATAAATATATTTTGGTTGGTTTATTACTAAATATATTGATTGATGATGTTTTCAAAGAGTTCCTGCTTACCACTTTGAGAACCAATTTCTCCATTTTCCAGCGCAATTTGATATAGGTCTTGCAACTGTAAGCTGCCTGATTCAAAGGCCGCGCCTTTTCCAGAGTCAAATGAGGCATAACGCTGTTCCCGTAATTTCTTATAAGGAGAAGCGGTCATGATTTTATCAGCGGTAATCAAGGCACGTGCAAAAGTATCTGCACCCCCAATATGGGCTAAAAATACGTCTTCCATATCTGTTGAGTTTCTTCTGATTTTAGCATCAAAATTAACCCCACCGCCTTGCAATCCTCCGGCTTGAAGAAAAACCAACATGGCTTCTGTGGTCTCTTGAATATTATTTGGAAATTGATCCGTGTCCCATCCGTTTTGATAATCGCCTCTATTGGCATCAATGCTGCCCAACATATTGGCTTTGGCTGCAACGGCCAATTCGTGTTGCATGGTATGCTGTGCCAAGGTCGCATGATTGACCTCAATGTTTAATTTAAAGTCCTTGTCTAGGCCGTATTCTTTTAGAAATCCTATGGCCGTGGCTGAATCAAAATCGTACTGATGTTTCATGGGTTCCATGGGTTTTGGTTCGATAAAAAATGTTCCCTTAAAACCTTGTGCTCTAGCATAATCTCTGGCCATGGTCAAAAATTGACCCATGTGATCAAGCTCTCTTCCCATATCAGTATTCAAAAGAGACATATAGCCTTCGCGACCGCCCCAAAACACATAGTTCTCACCCTCTAGTGCCATGGTCGCGTCCAAAGCAAGTTTTACTTGAGCACCTGCACGTGCCACAACCTCAAAATTTGGATTCGTAGAAGCACCGTTCATAAAGCGGGGATTTGAAAAACAGTTGGAGGTTCCCCATAAAAGTTTTACCCCTGAATCTTTTTGTTTTTGCTTTAAGTAATCAACAATTGCAGAGAGCCGTTCCTCAGAGGCGGACAGCGTTGGCCCTTCAGCAATTAAATCAAAATCGTGAAAGCAAAAATAATCAAAGCCCATTTTAGTGATAAACTCAAAGGCAGCATCGGCTTTGTCCTTGGCGGCTTCTAACGGATCTGAGGATTGGTCCCATGGAAAATTTTGAGTCCCAGGACCAAATGGATCGGAGCCTTGTCCACAGAAAGTGTGCCAATAAGCAATGGCAAATTTAAAGTGCTCTCTCATGGTTTTACCAGCCACAACACGCTCGGGGTCATAATATTTAAATGCGAGTGGGTTGTCCGAATCTTTGCCTTCATATTCAATGGCATCAATGCCTTTAAAATATTCTTTATTTCCTGTCAGTATCATTATTTTATTTTGATTTGTTTTTCTAGTTCTGTTTTCCAATTTTGGTAAGCTTCAAGATACGGGGTCTTATTTTCAATTGGTTTAAAGGTCATCACATGATCGTTATTTGAAATGTTTTTACCAAAACGCTCAAAATCTTTATCTGTCAAGCCTGCAGCTCTGGCAGCGCCAATGGCACCTGTGGTGTTGTAAATTTCTATTTCATAACCAATAAGCGTAGCCAGTGTTTTGGCAAAAATTTCAGATCTGAAAAGATTGTCGTTTCCAGCACGTATGACTTTTATTTGAGCATTGTCATTTTTTAAAATCTCCATACCGTATACAAATGAAAATGCAATGCCTTCAAGTGCTGCTCTGTAAAGGTGGGCTTTAGAATGTTGATTTAAATTGATATTACAAAACTGTGTTCCAATATTGCTGTTGTCTAGCATGCGCTCTGCCCCATTTCCAAAAGGCAAAATAACCAAACCTTCTGAACCAATAGCGATTTTAGAGGCTTTACGGTTCATCGTCTCATAGGACTCAGCCGAGCTCTGATTGCGCAACCAACGGTACATAATTCCAGCACCATTGATGCATAGCAGTTTACCAATGGTCGGTTTTTTAGATGAATAATTGACATGGGCAAAATGATTGATGCGACTCGCTTCACTCGAATTTTTATTGTCAGTTACTGCGTAAATAACCCCAGAAGTACCACCAGTTGCAGCGACTTCACCGCTGTTAAACACATTTAATGAAAGAGCATTGTTGGGTTGGTCACCAGCACGATAGGTAATGGGTATGCCCTTGGGCAATCCTGTTTCTTTTGAGGCCAATTCTGAAATATAAGCTTGATCTGTAAAATTTTCTACTATTTTGGGGACTAAATTTGGATTAAATCCATAATATTCCAACAGCCAATTGGCTACTGAATTGGAGTCATAGTCCCAGAAAATACCTTCTGACAAACCATTGTTTGTGGTAGAAATAGACCCCGTTAATTTATAAGCGATAAAATCTCCGGGCAACATAAACTTGTGAATTTTTTTATAGGTCTCAGGTTCGTTCTCTTTGACCCATTTGAGCTTTGAAGCTGTAAAATTTGCAGGCGAGTTTAAAAGAGAACTTACACAGCGTTCCCTAGTTAAATCCACAAAGGCTTTTTTTCCAATGTCCACAGCACGACTGTCGCACCAAATGATGGAATTCCTTAAAGGTTGACCGTCAGAATCAACCACGACCAAACCATGCATTTGGTAAGAAATACCAACGGCTTCAATTTTAGAAGCCTCAATTTTTGACTCTTGTAGGATGCGTTTGGTGGCTTGACAAAGGTATGTCCACCAATCATTTGGATCTTGCTCTGCCCAATCGTTCTGCTCAGACAAAATTGACATTTCGTGTTTAGGCTCATGAAGACTTAAAATATTTTCACCTGTACTGGCATCCACGATTGCGACTTTTACAGACGAACTGCCCAAATCGTAGCCTAAATAATATCTTGAATGCATAAATTGGTGTTTTTGGTGTTCAAAAGTATTTTAAATAAAGGGTAATATGTAGTAAATATGAAGCTATTAATAATATAATTGAAGCTAAAAAATTTAGGAATGACATCAACGAAAAATTAAATAAAGTTTAAAGTTTTAAACGATTGACCCAGTATATTTGAATGGTTGGCGTCTAGCCAATGTTCCAAGAGTGTGGCATAAACCGATCTAAAGTCAATTGAATATTTTAAGTCCCCATTGGAGTCTAAATTACTCAAATCTGGACTGGCATTGTAAAACCCCGGCTTTTTTAGTTGTTTGCCAATGATAAAAAGATTGCTTGCGGCGCCGTGGTCTGTGCCTGCAGCGGCATTTTGCTGTACACGCCTTCCAAATTCAGAAAATGTAACAATTAAAGTATCTTTAAAGCTGTTTGAGGCCTCTAAGTCATTGACAAAAACATCGATCGCCTCTGCGTAGGTTTTAAGCAATCTCGATTGTCTGTTGGATTGACTGGCATGGGTGTCAAAGCCTCCCATTGACACATAGTAAACCTTGGTTTCCAAGCCCGAATTGATAAACTCAGCAGTGGTTTTTAATTGTTTCGCGAATGGATTTTTAGGGTATGATTTTGTACTCTTTGAAGTTTTGGAGGTTTCATAAATATATTTAGCAGAAGATTGAGCGCTCACCATTGTTTTGTATAAGTAACCCAAGTTGTGTTCACTTAAGTGTGCAGCAGTTTGATTTTCCAAAACTTTATTAAAAAAAGGGGTCTTGGCATTGTTAAACATTTTTTTTGCGTCTTTGGTTGCAATGCCATTCATTGTTTGACCCTTCATGATGAGAGATAAAGAGTCATCTACTTCAATACCACTGTGCGGTTTTTTTCCATACTGATCAATATAACGGCCCATCCAACCAGAATCTAGATATTCTGAAGAGCTGCTGGCAGTGTGCCAAATATCGGTAGACCTAAAATGAGATCTGTTGGGATTGGGATAGCCTACATTGTTTATAATTGACAAATACCCTTTGTCAAATAGAGATTTTAAAGGGGCTAGATTTTCATTCATTCCCAATTCTCCGTTGAGATCAAGCACTTTATATTTAGAAATTGAAATTCCTGGTCTGTATTTGTAATACAAGTCATTTCTGTAGGGAACAATGGTATTTAAACCGTCATTGCCTCCAGACAACTGAATCAATACCAATTTCTTATAGCCTAGCATTGCTGGGTCCAAGCCTTCAAAAGCCTTCATGAAATTTGGGACCAGCATCAGGCTACTAGCGAGGGAAGTTTTGGTTAAAAAATCTCTTCTTTTCATAAACTACAAATTTAACAAAGTTGGTATTCTGGAATCGACATCAATTGAATACAATATTGGAATGCGTTTTGGTTCTGATAAATTTTTAGCATTTCTTTGGTGTCTTCATCCAATTTTGGCAACACTAAAATGGCCTTTAATCGCTTAAACGGCGTTTTGGAATAATGGGTCTCAAAATAAGCTCTCGCTTTATCGGAAACTGTAAAATTTTGATTTTTTTGATTGTAAAAATTGCCAAAGTCGTCTTCAAACTCCCCTTTGGGTTTTAAACTGATCTTCGCATTGTTTAAGAGCACTGATGGAAGTTTCAATCTAAACATTAAAGAATTTGAATCAATCCAGTATCGGTCTCCCTTCCACCCCGAAACATTGACAGGGTATAAAAGAATCTGACCCATCATTTTTTGAAGGTAAGTGACTTGGCTCTGTTTTTTAAAAACTGAAGGAACCGTCTTGTTGATTCCTACCATCAATTCGACAGGCGATTTAATTTTGACTCCGATGTTTTTTTCATCATAAAACCAATCAGAACTAAAGACATGCCGCATCAATTTCTCTATGTTGTAATCTTTGTAAAACAAAGCTGTTAATTCTTTTAGATGAGAGGGGTCAATGACTGGATTTACAAAATAGGTGTATATTTTTTTACAAATAAACTCTGCACATTCTCTCTGTTTTAGTAGGATATCAATGACATCATCGCCGTCTAAATTCCCTGAGACTCCTAAAAATGTTTTTAAGTTTTCGTCGTGTTTGTTGGTTCTTATTATAAAGTCGCCATTGGCTTTAAAACTCCAACCTGTGAAGGCTCTTGCGGCTTCCTTGACGTCTTGCTCAGAGTAATTTCCCAGGCCCAATGTAAAAAGCTCCAGAAGCTCTCGCGCAAAGTTTTCATTGGGTTTGGACTTGATATTTCTATTGTTGTTGAGGTATTTAAGCATGGAAGGGGTTCTGGCAATGGCCTTTACAAAATTTCCAAAATTTCCTAAGGCATGGGTCCGCAAACAGTTGTTAAACTGAACCATATGAAAAATATGGTTGTCTCTACATACGAATACATTGGCCCAAAAAAGCGTCATTTTTTCTCTCAATACACACTGGGAGCTTGAAATCTTTTTTAACCACACAAAGTTCAATTCTCTGACTTTTTTTTGACTCTTTTGTCTCAACTTAGTGGCAGCATCCGCACCGTGTATTTTTTTATACTTCTGATAAGGTGTCTTGAGAAAATCATCAAATTCAGATAAATCGATTAGAATGGGCTCAATTTTTTTAGAAGATTCAAAAATTGAATTGACATTCTTTTTTTTATTCAAAGCTTTGGCCGACTGCAGGCTCGAGGGCTTAATTCCAAAACCACTTCGCCAGTGTAAATGAATGAGATGTCTTTGTTTCATCTTGTTGTCAGCTAAAAATCAATAATGTTATTTACAATATAGGCCTAAATTATAAAAACTAAAAATGGTGTCTAAAGTTTATAGGGTTCTAAAGTAACAATAGAGCCATCAGGACGGTATTTAATTTCTGCAACTTTTACCGATCTTAAATGCGTAATCCCTTTTGAAAGAGATGAATCGTGGTAAAACAAATAGGTCTTCCCATCTATCTCACACACAGAATGGTGGGAGGTCCAGCCGACAACAGGGTTTAGAATTCGCCCCGTATAGGTGAATGGGCCATAGGGATTGTCTCCAATGGCATAACATATAAAGTGAGTATCTCCAGTGGAGTATGAAAAATAATAGTTCCCATTGTGTTTGTGCAACCATGCGGCTTCAAAAAAGCGACGGTCATTGTCTCCTGAAAGTAAAAGATTTCCTTTTTCGTCGAGTATTTCTAATTCTTTGGGAGTCTCTGCAAATTCTAATAAATTATCTGACATTTTAGCCACCAATGGCAACAGTGCAGGTTCATCATCAGCGGGAAGGAATGCTGTGGGGCTTTCAGCTTGATCGGAATTAAAACTTCCAGTTCTCCAGCGTTGTAATTGACCACCCCAAAGACCACCAAAATACATATAATAGGCGCCATCATCGTCTTTAAAAACAGCCGGATCTATAGAAAAACTACCCTTTATGGCTTCTGGCTCGGCTTTAAAAGGCCCTGTTGGTGAATCGCTAACAGCCACGCCAATTCGAAAAATACCTTTATAATCCTTTGCTGGAAAGAAAAGATAAAATTTTCCATCTTTTTCATTGGCATCTGGTGCCCACATTTGCTGTTGAGCCCAGGGCACATCATCCACATGTAAAGCCACACCATTGTCTACGGCTTTACTGTCAATGTTATCCATGGAAATGACATGGTAATCTTCCATGGCAAAATGGCTCCCCAAATCGTCAAAGGCTTCACCGGCATCAATGTCGTGAGACGGGTAAATATATATTTTCCCATTAAAATAATGGGCAGAGGGGTCTGCAGTGTAAATATGAGTAACCAAAGGCGCTGAAAGCGCTTTCTTATTTAATGTATCAAAATCTATATGGTCAATATTATCTTCAGGCATGCTTATTAAGTATTTCGTCTTTGTTTTAATTCTAATTCTATTTGTGTTTCCATGGTTTTATTAATTTCATAGAAAAACAACAGCCCGACACCCAATAAAAATGGGATGGCAGGATAGATACTTACCAATAATTTTGTTCCCTGAATGGCTTCTGATGTTTGTCCTATAACACTGTTGGCATCGTAGCCATAGTGATCTAAAATTTTAGTAACCAAAGAACTGCCAATAGTCAGACCTAGTTTTAAGCCTACCATCATGGCTGAAAATATAATGGCAGTTGCCCTGCGGTTGTTTTTCCATTCAGAATAATCGGCCACATCGGCAATCATGGCCCACAACAAAGGAATGGTGATACCGTAGAAAAATCCGTGCAATATTTGAGCTCCAAAAATGAGTTCAATTGACGAAGACTCAAAAAAGTTAAACGCAATGATAAATAAGGTGGCGATCAGTAAAAATAAACCAAAAACGTTTCGCTTACCGTATTTATCCGCTAGGGCTTTTGATAAACCGATACCAACAATCATAAAGATGATGCCACCAGCGTTGAATAAACCAAAGCCTGCTGAAACGGGGTCATTTCCAAAGAAGTTGATTCCAACACTAGATAAAAATTCTAAAACCGGGTTGATAAAACTTGTCAGTCTGGAAGCATCAATGTAATTTTCAAAATAATACACATAACTCCCGCCTTTCATCGCCAAAGACACAAATGTAAGTGTGGTAAGAACTAGCATGATGATCCAAGGTTTGTTTTTCATCAAGTCTGCTAAATCCTCCACAACCGTGGATTTTTGCGCTTCAGTGGGAACCACCCTTTCACGAGTGGTTAAGAAAGTTATTAATAACATAATGGTCCCTATGACGGCCAACCAAGTCATTACAATTTCAATTCCGACGGCTTTATCGCCTTCACCGGCGTAGATAATAATCGGCAACATAAAAACTTGGACAAAAAATTGGGC
>PBQM01000037.1 GCA_002725015.1 Flavobacteriaceae bacterium
TATTTGATAGGTTATTCTAGAATTTTTAAAGCCGGTGACTATTTTAAAGAGGCAAGCATTGGCAGAGTTTTAGTAAAAAAACAAGCCAGGAATAATAGAAACGGATCCCTTTTAATGGAGCTTTCTATTAAAGCTATTAAAGACTATTTCAAAGAAAAAACAATCAAAATATCAGCGCAAATCTATCTAAAAAAATTCTACAATGAGCTGGGTTTTGATCCTATTGGAGAAGAATATTTAGAGGATGGTATTCCGCACATAGCAATGCTCTTAAATTAATCCTTTATAAAGGTAATTTCTATTTCAACTCGTCTGTCAAACTTAGGATCGCCACCCAATGGAAATTTATGTTTTAAACCCACATACTTCATGCGTCTTCTACTGATTCCTTTTCTATTTAAGTACTCATAAATATACCGCGCCCTAGCCAGGGATAAGTTGCGTTTTCCAGATCCTCGGTCCATGGCGTCTCTACCGTGGGATGTGCAACAAACATGGCCTTCTATTTTAAAATATAATTTATCTTTTTCTAAAAGTTTTTGTGCTATATTTTCTAATATAGGTATAGATTCCTTTAACACATAGCTGTATCCTGTTCTGAATAGAATATTTTGGAGCACAACCTTATCTCCCACGACTAAATCACTTTCAAAAGTCAACGGCAGCGTTCTGCCAAGCGCGTCTTTATTTTTAAGGCTTTCTTTTTCATCAGCAATATATTCTATTGCAATTTCCACTTTTCGGTTCAATCCCCTAATAATATTTAAATCCTCAGTTGCAATAATTTTTAACAAAACTTCCCCTTTTCCATCTACATTCGTGATCAATAAGTCATCTATACCCATCTTATAAAAAACTCTTTTTATAGCATCAGCCCTTTGTTGAGAAAGAATAAGATTGTAGTGGTTTGAACCCCTATCATCACAAAAACCGTAAATTGAAATTTTCTTAATTTTTTCTTCGTTTAATCCTTTTACAAAAAGTAACAATCTGTTTTTTTCTGTTTCTATCACACCGTATTCATCAGTTTCAAAATAAACAACATGTTTAGGAAGCTCTTGGGCTAAGCAAAGCCCCAAACCAAAACACCAAAGCAAGAAAAAGCGAAACATATTTAAAAGATATTTAAGTTATTTTAGAATGTCATAATATTCATCTAAATTAATCAAAATGTTTTTTCCTTTTTTTATGGATTCGTTATAAGACAAACTATATTTAAAAAAACCCTCTCTATAGAAACAAATTCTTACGATTTCTTCAGATAAAACTTCTGTGATTTGATTTTTTGAAAGGTCAATTGCTTTTTCTTTTTCTTTTTCAATTGCTTTAGAAAACACAGACGCTGCATCAAGGAGATCATCTAACTTCTCCTCTTTCGAAGCACTGAGCGCTTTTTCTAAATAAGACTCAGTTAATGTACCTAAAGATAAGTTTTCGGCCAAGCAATATTTTTTAAATTGATTAAAAGCGGACTCTCTTATTCCAAAACCTTCTGTTTTTTTAGGAGGTGTTTTACTGATATAACCCAGCGCAAATTTAAAAAAAAGCCGGTTTTTTTTAAGAACCTTAACGATATCAAAATCGGAAGACACTCCGACTTTCACATCAGGGCTGATCCCGCCACCGCCATAAACCGATCGACCATTTCGAGTTTGAAAGAGGTCTTTTCTAGGCTCAAACTTTTTAACAACACCATTTCTTGTTTTTGTATTGTAGTCTAGTGCTTGAATACAACGACCTGATGGCGTATAATATTTAGAGATCGTAACTTTCACTTGTGCCCCGTATGGCAGTGGTTTGGGCTGTTGGACCAGACCCTTTCCAAAACTTCGTTGCCCAACCACAACTGCTCGGTCAAGGTCTTGAAGCGCCCCAGCAACAATCTCACTAGCAGAGGCACTTTGTCCGTTAACAAGAACCACCAATGGAATGTCTAAACTAAGAGGTTGATCACGAGTCACAAAACGGTTGTTATATTTTTTATTGTTTGATCGTGTAGACACAACAAGTTGCCCTTTTGGAACAAAAAGATTAACAATACCAACCGCTTCTTGTAAAATGCCCCCGGGGTTGTTTCGTAAATCTAAAATCAACCCTTTAACATCGTCTATTAACATGAACTTTAAAGCATTCTTTACCTCCTCTGAAGAACCCCTTGAAAATTGTGACAGCGCAATATAGCCTATTTCATTGTCGAGAATTTCATAGACAGCCACGGCTTTTGCCTTTCTGTTTTCACGAGTCACTGAGGCTGTTTTTTCTTTACCGTTCCTTAAATAAGAAACAGTAACCACAGAATTTTTTTCTCCTCCTAATAGCAAATCAGATCCTGGGCCCAGTTCTAAAATGTCAACGCCATTTATTTTCGTGATCTCGTCTCCCGGTTTCAGTCCTGCCCTGTCAGACGACATTCCCTTGTAAGTTTCAAAGATTGTAAGTTTGTTATCAATAAACTGCAAGTCTGAGCCGATCCCAACAAAATCACCGGATTGGCGCATCCTGGCATTTTCAACATCTTGCTCAGTCGTATAAACTGTGTAAGGGTCAAGGTCAGACAACATTTTTTTTACACCCGCCTCCATCAGTTCCGCAGGGTTTGTTTCATCTACGTAGTTCATGTTGATCTCCTTAAAAAGCGTATTGTAGATTTCGATTTGTTTAGAGATTTCAAAAAAATCAATCTTATAACTACTCATAACCCCTATTGCGATTGTGCAGATTAAAAAAAGCAGGGCGGTATTTAGTTTTCTTTTTTTCAAATAAGGAGTTTTTTTAGTTCAATTGCGAGTGTTTTAAAAACGACATCAAGCTCAGACATTTTTGGGGTTGCATTCCCAATAAACATAACCATAATATGAAAATGATGGCACTCGTAATTTTCTAATGGTTTGCTCAAGTGTTTTTTTACTCCAACCCTGAGTAAACGTTTGATTTTATTCCTATCAACAGCCAAAGGGAAGCGGCGCTTTCCCACAGAGACCCCAAAAGCGAGCTCATCAGCTTTTTTATAATAGAGCCGTAGCGGATACTCAGACAGCCTTTTTCCTGACTCAAACAACGAAGCGATATTTTCCTTCCCTTTTAACTTATTCAACGCTGTTTAATGTGTATGTATTGTTGTCTAAATTAAAATCCGCAATCTTGTTGTCCGGATCAAGTTTTACAGACACGATTGTACCCTTTTTAACAAAAATAAAGCTGTAATTGGGTCGCGCCCAAGCCCAGTCACTTAGCAGAGTTGTGCCTTTTTCGATCGGTTTCTCCGCGCGCATCATTTGAAGTGGAATGTAAAATTTTTCCTTTACACCGCCCATATAAACAACCTCAACCTCTATGGGGATTGGCATCATTCCAATTCTTTCCAAGTCAATTTTAATTGAATTTTCCATTTCAGAAACGGAACTGATACCATAATCTATCACGTTGGTGGTTTTTGTCCAGTCTGTTAAATACCAGTCCAGTTCAGCGCCAGAGGACCTCTCAGCGCAACGTATAAAATCAGTTGGTGTTGGGTGCTTGAAGGACCAAAGATCAAAGTAATTTCTTATTGCTTTATCAAAAGCTGAAGCGCCAATAATGTGCTTGAGTTGCCTTAAAAAAATCGATCCTTTTGTATAGGCTGAAACCCCATAACTTGTGTTAAACCGATATCGATCAGCGTGTGTAGTCTGAGGTTGCTCCATACCACTTTTAACCAGGCCTCTATAGCGACTGTAAGCAGTCTTAAAAACACTCTTCTCGTCCACACCCATAATTAAAGCCTCCGCCTGGGTACAAAAATATTCTGTAAACCCCTCGTCCATCCATTCATGCTGACTTTCGTTGGTGGCCAATAAGAATTGAAACCAACTGTGCGCCAGCTCATGAGCGGTTACCCCAACCAAACTTTCAAAGGATCTGTTTGCCGTAATAAGAGTACACATTCCGTATTCCATACCCCCGTCACCACCCTGAATCACTGAATATTGTTTGTAAGGATAAGGCCCGATGTTATCGCTATAGAAACGCATTAAATCCGCGGTAATCGGCTGTAAGCGCCTCCACTGCGTCAAGAGATCATCGTCAAGGGTCTTTTTATAAAAAAAATGCAAGCTTGGCCCCCCTTCAATCGGCCAAACGTCATGGATGTAATCAGGGTCAGCAGCCCAAGTGAAGTCGTGTACATTAGGTGCCTTAAAGTGCCAAGTGTTTGTTTTTTGTTTTTTTTTCTTTTTTGAATTAACCTTTATGGCATCACCGTTTTGCAAGTATCCAGTTCCTCCAACGACGAAGCTTTGGTCAATTGTCAGTTTTACATCAAAGCTCCCCCAAACACCATGAAACTCTCTGCCAATGTAAGGATCGGCGTGCCAGCCTTCAAAATCGTATTCAGCCAATTTCGGGTACCATTGAGCCATTGAAAAAGCCACCCCTTCTTTATTGTTTTTTCCAGCTCTTCTTATTATAAGAGGCGCCCGCCCTAAAAAAACCATTTCAAAAACACTTTTTTCACCAGGCTCGATTGGTTTGTTCAGGTCCACCTCTAAAACGGTTCCTGCGACACTGCTGTTTATCAAAATACTATCTTGTTTCAGCCCTGTAACTTTTAAATAGCCTTGATCTTCTTTTTTTAGCTTCTGAATGCGATCAACGACCCTAGAGTCGGGGTCAGCAATGCTTCTCGAGTGAACATCCATCTCGCTCCCAGGCTGAAAGGCATTAAAGAACAAGTGAAAATAGACCCTATCAAGCGTGTCAGGCGAATGGTTTGTATAGGTTATTTGCTGAACACCGGAATATTGGGCAGATTCAACATCCATTTCAACCTCTATTTTGTAATCAACCTCTTGTTGCCAATAATTAAGGGTGTTGTTTCTTTGTGCAAACAAACCAATGCAATGGCTTAGTAAAAAAACGTTAAACAGTATCCTTTTTAGCCCCCCCATAAACTATTTGGATGTCTTTGAGGCCATTATAAGGGCGTTGTAGGCATTGACGAGTCGCCCAGATCTAGACAAATCAGAGAAAGGAAGCACAGAATCATCCCCCACACTTACCTTTTTCTTTAATGGCAAGCCCGAGGCTAACAACACTTGTTTTAGTTGGGCCGCAGACAATTTAGGATATTGAGAAAGAACCAGCGCCGCGATACCAGCGACCAGCGGAGAGGCCATTGAGGTTCCCTGTAAATAACGGTATTTCCCATCCGGAACGGTCGCGTATATTCTCGATCCAGGGGCAAATAGATCCACGCTGCTTTTTCCGTAATTAGAAAAGCCAGAAACAATGCCAGAGCCGTATTTATTCGTTGTCGACCCCACTTTAATAAAGGTGTCAGAAACCTCAAGCCCCGTGCCTAGTTGGTCATTTGGATAGTATTGTATTTCATCAGTATTTTCGGCGTTATTTCCAGCAGCAGCCACAATTAAAACATCCTTCTTTGCAGCATAAGCGATCGCATCCCTAACCCAATCGCTGTGTGGAGAAAAGCTTTTTCCAAAGGACATATTAATTATTTTTGCTCCATTGTCTACGGCGTAATAAACGCCAAGCGCAACGTCTTTGTCATATTCATCCCCGTTTGGCGTATTGCGAATCGCCATAATCTTGACATTATTAGCGGCGCCGTTTGCACCCAGACCGTTATTTCGCACTGCTGCAATAATCCCGGAAACATGAGTGCCGTGAACACTTCCGTTTTTAGGCATTACGTTGTTGTCACCATAGTCTCGGTCATCAATGTCGTCTGGATTATCCCCAACGGCTTTACGTCCATCAAAATCAATGTTTAGATAGTATTCAAGCTGTTCTTTGGGTCTTTTCATATCTCTGTCAACGTCTTCTAATAGTGCCGAAATCGACTTATATCCAAAACCATAAGCCTGCTTCACCACGGCGATCTGCTGCTTTATATTGCTCTCGTCAACATTGATTGCCAGGACCTCTTCTTTTGTAAAACTGTCCTTGCCCAGGTAATCAGCCACAGCCTCACCAGATTCTTTGAATCTGTCGCGAACAAGCTGAAGCCGGTTTTTCATGAGCTTGTTCTTTTCCACCTCTTTTTCATGCAGCGCTTTTGCCTCTTCAAACCGAGGGTTTGAGCGGTCTTTACTTGCCAACAACCTAACATATTCAAGTTGTTCATTGGTTGAGTCACCTAGAAAGTTCCAGCCGTTAACATCATCTATATAGCCGTTTTTGTCATCGTCTATACCGTTGTCTGGTATTTCATCCTCGTTAATCCAGACATTCGCTTGAAGGTCTTCATGCGAAATGTCAATGCCAGAGTCAATTACCGCTACAACAACCGTCTCACCGTTTGGCTTGACAAGTTCTTCATAAGCTCGGTCAAGACTGACCCCAGGAATACTGTCTTTTATGAGGTCTAGGTGACTCCAGGATCGATCCTCGTCTTCCGTCATTTCGGACAGCTTAACAGCTGTTTGATCGATGTTTTCTATAGGAGTTGACAATAGTGGGGCTGTTGAACCACAGCCGTTTAGTAAAATTATTCCCGCAAATAAAAGCGTGATTAAGGCAATTTTGTTTGTTTGTTTTTTCATGGTGTTATAAAAGTGTTTGCAATAAAAGTGTTTGATCGACACGAATTCCTTTTTCTGTATGTTTCACAGTAATAATCTCATGTTGCGAATCGTGTTCCAAAAATAAATAATAATTATGATTTGCCGCAAGGTTTAAAAAGACCTGTTTTTCTCTAAGCGTTTCAAGTGGACGGACGTCATAGCTCATGATATAAGGCAAGGGAATGTGTCCAACAGTTGGCAAAAGGTCCGCCATAAAACAAATGGTTTTTTCTTTGTAGTAAATTATTGGAAGCATTTGCTTTTCAGTATGTCCATCGACAAACAAAACATCAAACCCTAGATCAGACTTTGTTAAATATTGGCTTTTATTTTTTTCAAGAAAAGACAATTGTCCAGATTCCTGAATGGGGCAGATGTTTTCTGTTAAGAACGAGGCTTTTTCTCTATTGTTTGGGGTTGTTGCCCAGTCCCAATGATCTTTGTTGCTCCAGTATTTGGCATTTTTAAAAGCGGTTTCGTAAGAGCCATTCTCTTTTCGTATGATGGCTCCGCCACAGTGGTCGAAGTGCAGGTGGGTCAGGAAAACATCTGTAACATCGTCTTTGTGGAAACCGTGTCTAGCAAGGGCCTGCTCAACCCCTTGATCGCCCCAGCGACAATAGTAACCAAAAAACTTTTCAGATTGTTTGTTGCCCATTCCCGTGTCGATAAGGATCAAGCGGTTTCCGTCTTCTATGAGTAAACAGCGGGCTGTTACATCAATCATGTTGTTTTGATCTGGGGTCTTGATTTTTGACCAAACAGATTTTGGAACCACACCAAACATAGCGCCGCCATCCAGTTTAAAATTCCCAACATTTAATGCATATAATTTCATCATTATAATTACTTCGAAAAGGCTATTAAGTTATAAATGTAGTATTTTCTTCAAGAAAACAAAACTGGTTTTACGCTAATCGTTGAGCTTTAGCACCGCCATAAAAGCTTCTTGTGGAATTTCCACACTGCCTACTTGACGCATGCGTTTTTTACCCTTTTTTTGGTTTTCAAGTAGTTTTCGCTTTCTAGAAATGTCGCCGCCGTAACATTTTGCAGTCACATCTTTACGCACGGCTTTTACGGTCTCTCTAGAAATAATTTTAGCTCCAATTGCCGCTTGAATTGGAATGTCAAATTGTTGCCTCGGAATCAATTCTTTTAATTTCGAACACATCTTACGACCAATTTTTTGGGCACTGTCTAAGTGAATTAAAGCGGACAAAGCGTCTACGGTCTGGCCATTGAGCAGCATGTCCACACGAACGAGTTTTGAAACCCGCATTCCAATGGGTGAATAATCGAAAGAGGCGTAGCCTCTAGACACCGTTTTCAGGCGGTCGTAAAAATCGAAAACAATTTCCGCCAGAGGCATGTCAAAATTGAGCTCTACCCTTTCCGTTGTCAAATAGGTCTGATTTGTAATTTGGCCGCGTTTTTCGATACACAAGGACATTACATTCCCAACAAAATCGGATTTTGTTATAATGGAAGCTTTTATATACGGTTCTTCAATGCGCTCTAAGGTTGAGGGCTCGGGAAGGTCAGAGGGGTTGTTGAGTAAGATGATGTCCTGAGGGTTTTTTCGAGTAAAGGCGTGGTATGATACGTTTGGCACGGTCGTAATGACTGTCATATTGAACTCTCGCTCAAGACGCTCCTGTATAATTTCAAGGTGAAGCATCCCTAAAAAACCACAACGAAACCCAAACCCAAGAGCTGCAGAGCTTTCCGCCTGAAACACCAAAGAGGCATCATTGAGTTGTAATTTTTCCATAGAAGACCTCAATTCTTCATACTCTTCTGTGTCGACAGGGTAAATACCTGCAAAAACCATAGGCTTTACATCCTCAAAACCATCAACAGCCTGTGATGTGGGGTTTTCAGCATCTGTTATAGTGTCTCCCACTTTAATTTCTCGCGCATCTTTAATACCGGTAATAAGATAGCCAACATCTCCAGTTCTAATTTCTTTTTTTGGAGTTTGTGTTAGATTAAGAGTTCCAACCTCATCAGCACCATAGGTTTTACCGGTGGCAATGAACTTTATTTTTTGATTTTTTTTAATGTTGCCTGAAATTACTTTAAAATAGGTTTCAACGCCTCTAAAAGAGTTGTAAACTGAATCAAAAACCAAGGCCTGTAAAGGCGCGTTTTCATCTCCTTGAGGGGCGGGAATAGACCTTATGATGGCTTTTAAGATAGCCTCTATACCAACCCCTGTTTTTGCGCTGGCAGGAATGACCTCTGTGGGGTCACAACCCAACAAATCAACAATATCATCGGTCACTTCCTCTGGGTTGGCACTTGGCAAGTCTACTTTGTTTAAGACAGGTATAATTTCTAAATCATTTTCCAGCGCCAGATACAGGTTGGAAATGGTCTGAGCTTGTATGCTTTGAGCAGCATCTACAACAAGCAAGGCGCCTTCACAAGCTGCAATAGATCTTGAAACCTCATAACTAAAATCCACATGTCCTGGCGTATCTATTAAGTTTAGAGTATAGCTCTCACCATCGAAGGCATATTTCATTTGAATTGCGTGAGATTTAATGGTGATGCCCCGCTCTCTTTCAAGATCCATATTGTCCAAAAGTTGGTCTTGCTTTTCTCTGTCGGTAACAGCTCCAGTAAAGTCTAACAAGCGATCTGCCAAGGTGCTTTTACCGTGGTCAATATGCGCAATGATACAAAAGTTTCGAATGTGTTTCATGGGCGGATGAACAAGCTGAGTTGCTGAACCACAAAAGTAACTAAATTTAGGAGATTAAAGCCCCCGTTTTATGCCTTATCTACAAGCGTCTTGATTCTGGCAGCGGCCTCGTTTTTACCAATGCAGAGCAAGACTTCAAAAAGATCAGCACCTTTTAATGCCCCTACAATGGCCACCCTAAGCGGCATCATAACGCTTCCAAATCCCACCCTTTTTTGTTCAATCCACAGTTTGACGTCTTTTTTCAGGGAACCAACGGATTCGGCATCAAAGTCTATAAGGGCCTTTGAAAAGTCAAGCATTAGGTCTGCGCTACCCTCCTTCCAAGCCTTTTTTAAGCTTTTAGCATCGAAGCTTTTAGGGGCCACAAAAAAATAGTGGCTAAGACCCCAAAATTCAGAAATAAGGCTGGCTCGTTCTTTAATAAGGCCAATTACCAAGGCGACATATTTTGGGTCTACACCATCCAAGGCGGGGGTTGTTTTTACAAACGCATTTGCAAGTGCTGTGTTTTGTTTTTGTTGTAGGTAGCCGTGATTAAACCACTTTATTTTTTCTGGATCAAACCGCGCTCCAGCCTTATTTACTTGTTTTAAAGAAAAGCATTCAATCAATTCTTTTAGGCTAAAGAATTCTTGGTCGGTTCCCGGATTCCACCCCAAAAGCGCCAGAAAATTTAAAACCGCTTCAGGAAAATACCCCGATTCTTTATAACCAAAAATCTTAGTGCTCCCTTCTTCCCATTGTAGTGGAAAGACCGGAAACCCCAATTTATCGCCATCTCTTTTGCTGAGTTTGCCTTTACCTGTGGGTTTTAAGATAAGGGGCAAATGTGCAAATTTTGGCGATTTCCAGCCAAAAGCATCGTATAAGAGCTGGTGAAGCGCTAAGGACGGCAACCATTCTTCACCGCGGATGACATGCGAAATTTCCATCAAGTGGTCATCAACGACATTGGCCAAGTGGTAGGTCGGCATCCCATCGGACTTAAATAGAATTTTGTCATCAAGCGTGTTGACATCAACACTAATTTTTCCTCTAATGCTGTCTTCTACAACCACAGTCTTATTTTCAGGCAATAAGAAACGAACCACATAAGGCAAGCCGCTTTCCAATCTTTTTTCAACCTCTTCTTTAGAAAACACCAGAGAATTTTTTAGCCGCCCCTTTGAGCGGTTGTGCCAGTTATATATAAACGTCTTGCCTTTGGCTTGGTGTGCTTTGCGCTCAAGCTCTAAATCTTCGGGAGTATCAAAGGCATAATAGGCCTGACCATTTTTAAGTAGATCATCCAAGTGTGTTTTATAAATTTTTTGTCGCTCACTTTGTTTGTAAGGACCAAAAGGACCGCCAACCCCAGGCCCTTCATCAACTTGCAGTCCACACCATTTTAATGCATCCGCTATATAGTTTTCAGCCCCGGCAACGCGTCTTTTTTGGTCGGTGTCTTCGATGCGCAACACAAATACACCCCTGTGTTTTTTAGCAAACAAGTAGTTGAACAAAGCCGTACGAACGCCTCCTATGTGAAGAGGCCCTGTTGGGCTTGGGGCAAAGCGAACGCGAATCTGTTTTTCCATTGTCCTAATTTATAGCTGTAAAGATAGCCTCCTTTAGTCGAACCCCCAAACGAAATAACAGTCTTCAAATCATCAAAACCATAGCTGTAATTTTAAACCTTTTGATTATTATTGTAAATTTACGCCTAAGTCAAATTCTTTGGAATCCCTTAATCAAATTGAAAGCAAATTAGAAAAATTTATCAAGCGCTACTATTTGAGCGCTGTTATAAGGGGTGTGCTGTTGTTTTTTGGTTTTGGCGTTTTATATATTCTTTTTTGGGTCATTGTGGAGTCCTTTTTTTGGCTTCCCTCAATAGCCAGAGGCCTTATTTTCTGGTGTATTATTGGTTTTGAAGCCGTCTTGTTTTACAATTTGATTGTTGTACCAGCGCTTAGGTACTTAAAGATTCGCAAACCCATCGACAGTGAAAAAGCGGCGGCGCTAATAGGCGAATCTTTCCCTGAAATCAAGGACAAGTTACTCAATGTTATACAACTTGGACAGCAGCAAAAAACAGAACTGGTTTTGGCAAGTATTAACAAGAGAGCGCTTCAGTTTAGCCCATTCTCATTCGAGCGGGCCGTTAATCTCAAAGAAAACTTAAAACATTTAAAATACGCTTTGGCGCCCTTGCTAATCTTAGCCCCGTTTTATTTGTTCGGCGAACACCACACAATTAATAACAGTTTTAAGCGCGTTGTAGACTATTCGACCTCCTTCGCCCCTCCCCCTCCCTTCAGATTCAAAATTTTAAACAAAAAACTTAACACAATTGAGGGCAAATCCTTTGATCTTGTCATCAAAACAGAGGGCGATGTTTTGCCTGAAGACGCTCAAATTCAATTTAATGATGAACTTTACTTTTTAAAGAAATTAAACAAGGGGTTTAGCTATCAATTCTTACGTCCCTATGAGGACGTTTCCTTTGAGCTCATTTCCGGCAAGGTGCGATCTAACCCCCACACTTTAAACGTTATTAAGGCGCCCAAAATATTAGGGACTAAATTAAAGCTTGATTATCCCGCCTACACCAAACGCAAGAGTGAAACAATAGCCAATTTCGGAAACGTAAGCGTCCCTGAAGGCACTAAAATGACATGGACGCTTTTAGCCACCGCTACAGATACAGTCTCTTTTTATGATACCAAAGCGCTCAAATATTTTAAAAGGAAGAAAAAAGAATTTATATTTTCACAACCAGTGTTTTCTTTTTTAAAATACCGAATAGCGACCAACAATAGCAATTTAAAAAACTACGAAACACTGCAATTTAATGCTGAAGTTATCAAGGATCTTCCGCCGACGATTGACGTCAAATATGAGCTCAAAAAAACCCCTGAAGAACAGTTGTTTTTTTATGGGCATATGAAAGATGATTATGGCATCACAGCGTTAAAATTAAATTATTACCCTAGAGGTAAAGAGGCGCTTAAGCAAACGATTGATGTCGTGGGTTACAGCCCTGAGACGCTTCGTTTTTCATTTGTTTTTCCTCTTGGGCTAGACTTGAAAGCGGGGGTGGCTTATGAGCTTTATTTTGAGGTGTTTGACAACGACCCCTTCCCAAAACCAAACCGTACAAAATCAGCAGTGTTTTTATTCCAGAATAAAAGTCAAGAAACCCTCAATTCAGAGCGGCTAGAGACCCAAGAACAAACACTTTTAGAAGTCGAAAAATCATTCTCAAATTCAGAATCACAAAGAGAATTGGAATTCTTAAAGCAACAACAGCAAAAGAAAACACTGAGTTTTAACGACCGAGAAAAAATCAAGGCGCTTCTAGAGCGCCAAAGCCAACAAGACGCTGTTCTTAAAAACTTTAATCAAAAAATCCAGGAAACCCTTGACCAAACCCCTGTAGCCCCAAACGACAAGGATCAGAACGAGTTAAAAAAGCGCTTGGAGGCACAGAACAAACAGCTAGAAAGGGATGAGAAAAACATGGAAGCGCTCAAGAAACTTGCCAAAGATTTGGATAAAGAGGATTTATTAGAACGCACAGGAAAATTAATGCAACAAAACAAGGCCAAAGCGCGAAGTATGGCGCAAATGCTAGAGCTTACAAAGCGTTATTATGTCACACAAAAAGCAAAACAAATAAAAAACAAATTGGAAGATTTAAGCCGTAAACAACAACAGCTCTCAAAAGAATCTTTAGATCAAAACACCCTTGCAAAACAAAGTGAAATAAACAAGAAATTTCAGGATCTCAAAGAAATGCTTGAGACCCTTAGAGCTAAGAATCAGGCGCTTTCAAAGCCCATCAATCTACCGGACACTCAAAAAGAAGAGACCGCCGTCCAAGAGGACCAGGCGGAGGCAAAAACACAGCTCCAACAAAAGGAATTATCTCAGGACACCGATCAACAAACCAAGCTGAACAGCAAAGCCTCAAAGTCACAACAAAAAGCGGCCAAAAAAATGTCTCAAATAGCAGGACAAATGGCGCAGAAAATGGCTGGAGGAGGCCAGCAGCAAATGCAAGAAGACTCTCACATGTTGCGCCAAATATTAGACAATCTTCTCCTTTTTTCTTTTGAGCAAGAGGCTTTAATGCGGCGTTTTGGCTCAAGCCAAAATCAACAAATGAGCCATGCGAAAAATTTGATAACTCAAAAAAACATCAAAACCCATTTCGAGCACATCGACGACAGCTTGTTTGTTGTGTCTTTACGGCAGCCTATGATCTCTGAAAAGGTCAATAAAGAGATCTCAGAGGTTTATTACAACATCGACAAGACCTTAACCCTTTTTGCAGACGGGCGTATTTATCAGGCCGCTAGTGCACAACAGTATGCTTTGACGGCGGCCAATAACTTAGCGGACTTGCTTAGCAACTTCTTGAACTCTATGGAACTGCAGATGTCACAGGGCCAGGGCCAAGGGGACATGCAATTGCCCGACATTATTATGAGTCAGGAGGATTTGCAAAAGCAAGCAGAAGAATCTCAAGGCAATTCCGGTGAAAGCCCAATGAGTAGGGGTGGCTCTAAATCAGAAGAAAAGGGCGAACAACAAGGTGAAGGTGAGGGCAAGACTGAACAACCCAATAAGTCAGGACAGAGTCCGGGTCCGTATGACAGCAGTAAAAATTCCGGACCCTCTGGCGACGGTACGAACGCTGCACGGTTTTTCGACAACGAGGAGTCTAGCCAAGCTTTAATGGAGCTCTACAAAAAGCAACAAGACTTAAGACGGGGCTTCGAACAACTGTTAAAAGAAAAAGGAATGGGTCAGGCTGGCGAAGGAGCTGTGAAATCAATGAAAAAAATAGAGCAAACCCTTATTAATCAAGGGGTTAGTTCAGAAGTTTTAAGAGAAATGCAGGCCTTAAAATACCAATTCTTAAAACTAAAGGACGCCATTAAAAAGCAAGGACAAGAGAGCAAACGTCAATCAAAGACCAATACAGCGCGTTTTACAGTCACTACTGAAAACCCAGTTGAGCAAGCTTTAAAGAAACAGAGCGCCAAGGAAGATTTAAAACGACAATCACTACCTTTACGCCAAGAATATTTTAAACGTGTACAAGATTATTTCAATTTAAATTATGATCCGCTTTACCAGCCAGACAAACTTTAAATTAAAAGAAGCAGGGCTTTACAGGGCTTGGATTAAGGAAGTGATATTAAAAGAGTCTTTTGATCTTGGTGAGCTGAACTTTCTCTTTTGTGATGACCCTCATATTCACAAATTGAACTTAGAGTTCCTAAAGCACGACACATTCACGGATATTTTAACCTTCGAATCATCTTTGGGTAAAACCGTCAATGCAGATATATGTATTTCTGTTGACAGGGTCAGAGAGAATGCCACAGAGCAACAAGTCACCTTTTACAATGAGCTTTCTAGGGTTTTAGTTCATGGCGTTTTACATTTGTGCGGCTACAATGACTCTAGTGAAGCGGAAAAGGCTGTTATGCGGTCCAAAGAAAACGAGTACCTGTCCCAATTCTTTTCTGAATAGATAAGCGTATATTTGCAAAAAAGTTGTTCCACGTGGAACAAAAAATTTAGAAGATGTTTGACAAGGTTTATGACGTTATTGTAGTTGGGGGCGGCCATGCTGGAAGCGAGGCTGCCGCTGCCGCCGCCAATATGGGCAGCAGCACATTGTTAATTACAATGAATCTTCAAAACATCGCGCAAATGTCTTGCAACCCTGCGATGGGAGGTATTGCCAAGGGGCAGATCGTCAGAGAAATTGACGCCCTCGGCGGTTACAGCGGTATCGTTAGCGACACATCAGCCATTCAATTTAAAATGTTGAACAAGTCTAAGGGGCCGGCGATGTGGAGCCCTAGAGTTCAAAGCGACCGCATGCGCTTTGCTGAAGATTGGCGAATGCTTTTAGAGCAGACAGAAAATCTCGATTTTTATCAGGAAATGGTCACAGGGCTTCTTATTAAAGGCGCCGCATGTTGCGGCGTTAAAACCTCGCTTGGTCTTGAAATCAAAGGACGATCCGTTGTTTTAACCAACGGAACGTTTTTAAATGGGTTGATTCACATTGGTGAAAAGAATTTCGGAGGCGGTAGGGCTGGAGAGCGCGCTGCAACAGGTATTACAGAGCAGCTCATTGACCTTGGTTTTGACTCTGGACGTATGAAAACTGGAACGCCGCCAAGGGTTGATGGTCGCTCCTTGGATTTTTCTAAAATGATTGAGCAACCGGGTGACCCAAACCCAAAAAAGTTTTCTTATTTAGACCGCACTCAACCTTTAAAAGCACAGAGATCCTGTCATATGACCTACACCAGCCAAGCCGTCCACGAATTGTTAAAAGAGGGTTTTGAGCGTTCTCCGATGTTTAACGGGCGAATTCAAAGCCAGGGCCCCCGTTACTGTCCCTCCATTGAAGATAAAATTCATCGTTTTGCAGACAAAGAACGCCATCAGATTTTCGTTGAGCCAGAAGGTTGGAATACGGTCGAATATTATATCAACGGATTCTCTACCTCTTTACCTGAAGACATTCAATTCAAGGCGCTCAGAGCGGTTAAAGGGTTTGAAAATGTTCGTTTCTTTAGACCGGGCTATGCGATTGAGTATGATTATTTTCCCCCGACACAGCTTTCATATGCTTTAGAAACAAAATTGGTGAAGAATTTGTTTTTTGCTGGACAGATCAATGGGACAACTGGTTATGAGGAAGCAGCTTCCCAAGGCCTTATGGCTGGGATCAACGCCAGCCTTTCTGTGCAGGGCAAACCCCCATTTATTTTGAGACGAGACGAGGCCTATATCGGCGTTTTGATTGATGACCTCATTACTAAAGGGACTGAAGAGCCCTACAGGATGTTTACCTCAAGAGCCGAATATAGGACCCTTCTGAGGCAAGACAACGCAGACATAAGGCTCACTCAAAAAGGATATGAATTGGGGATTGCGGAGGAATCAAGACTTAAGCGAATGGAAGAAAAGCTAAAAAACACCGAATCACTTGTTTCTTTTTTCCGCAAACAAAGCGTGAGACCCGAAGTGGCAAACCCTGTTTTAGAATCCAAGGAATCGGCTCCAATAAAGCAGCCTGGCAAAGTGTTTAAAATTTTCTCAAGGCCAAACATCAGCATTCAAGACATTCTAAAATTCCCTGATGTTAAGGCATTTATTTCTCCTGATGTTTTTGATGCCGAGAGTCTCGAACAAGCCGAAATACAGGTAAAATATGCAGGCTATATCAGTAAAGAAAAAAACAATGCAGACAAATTGACGCGTCTTGAATATGTCAAGATCCCAAAGCAATTTGATTACAGTCAAATCAAATCTATGAGTTTAGAGGCGCGTGAGAAATTAAGCAGTATCAAGCCGCAAACAGTTGCTCAGGCCTCAAGGGTTAGCGGAGTCTCCCCCAATGACATCTCTGTATTGTTGGTTTATATGGGCCGTTAACTTCAGAACTTTTTTTACATTTGTTCCACGTGGAACAACACAACACACATAACGGTTTTTTTCTTCAGTGTACGGACTATGCAGTATCTGGGGAAGCGTTTGATTTGTGCTATGATTTTAGTGAGCATATGCTGGCCACCACGCCTCAGCCCAAAATTGCAGCGCTCTCAAAGTACTACAACAGCAGTAGCTATATATCCCATGCAAAGCATAGAAAATCAATATTTGATTCGGTCTATTTCTCGGTTCGAAAACTCGCAATAAAGCGAAAACTAAAATGGGTTTCAAGCTGTTATTGCGAAGGGGCTTCAATCTTAGATTTTGGGGCGGGCGTAGGCCATTTTGTAAGGTCAGCCCAGGCCAAAGGCTGGGTCAGTATGGGTCTAGAAACAAATCAGAAGGCAAGAAACATTGCCAATTCTAAAAAGCCAGCGACAGTATTTGACACCAATCACATAGAATCAATTAAACCTCAAAGTCAATCTGCCATTACCCTTTGGCATGTCCTTGAACACCTGCCAGATTATAAACAACAATTAAATAAACTCAAAACATTGCTCAAACCCTCAGGCCGGTTATTTATTGCCGTCCCAAATTTTAGGAGCTATGACTCAGCTTACTTTCAGCAGCATTGGGCTGCCTATGATGTTCCCAGACACCTATGGCATTTTTCAAAAAAAGCGATGGTTTCAATATTTGATGAACTTGACATGGAAATAGAAAGGACACACCCTATGATTTTTGATGCTTTTTATGTGAGCTTGCTTTCAACAAAGTATCAGTCTGGCCGCTACAAACTTTTCAAGGCTCTTTGGATCGGACTCCTTTCAAATCTTAAGGCAACAAAGACAGGGGAGTATTCTTCCTTGGTTTTTGTTGTAAAACACAAAAGCAACTAATATAAGCGCGGTAGGGGCCCTTTCGGTTTTTTTTGACACAACCACAAAGCTTTGATAATATAGTCTATTAACGGCGCTCACGCAGGCCCACAGAAAATAAGGAAAACCGATTGATTTTACAAACGCAATAGATTTTAACTATTTCTTTTTCTTGTGTAACAAGCGGGTGAGCTTGATGGAGAGGTCTGTAAGAATAATTTTTCCATTTCCATTTCTTTCAATGTGGTAAATGGCGCTTTTAATTTCTTTATCAATGCTTTCAATATTTATCCCGTCAATAAAAAAGGCGAATTTTTCCAAAGAGAAAGAAGCGTCTTGAATTTTTAGGTGTACCATTTTTTTGAGCCCATAATTTAAGAGCATCGCTTGTCTAAAAAAGTCAAGGCTGTAGTAAAGAAACTGTTTTTCTTTCTCTCTTCCGAGTTTTGAAACACGCTCACTCCAAGCCATAAGTCTATTGATACTTTTTTTGTCGGATTTAGCCTTAAAAGCACTGCGCACCCATTCTATAAAAAGAGGCTCATATCCCGCAGTTTTTTTATCTTCTTCAAACAATTTTAATGCGTTGTCATAGTTCCCAGCGGCAGATTGTGAAATACGCTCTGCAGTCATGCTATCAGCCCCCTTTTTTAGCAAAGCCTTAAAAATCTCTTGTGCTTTTAGAGCGGGTATATTTACTGTTTGGCAACGCGACTGAATGGTTTTAAGAAGTCCATCAGCCTGCTCAGTAATCAAGATAATAGCGGTATTTTTATTGGGCTCTTCAATCCATTTTAACAGTTTATTTGAGCAAGCCAAATTCATTTTTTCAGCATGCCAAACTATAAGGACCTTATAACCGCCGCTGTAGGATTTAAGAGAAAGGGTTTTGATGATTTCTTGCGCTTCTTCAACGTTAATGACCCCTTGTTTATTACCGGCATCGATTTGAGTATACCAGTCGCTCAGGCCGGCATAGCGCCCCGCCCCAATGAACGTCCTCCATTCAGAAAGATAATCTTTAGAGGTTCTCTGACTGGCTGAGGCACCATTTTTTATAACGGGATAAAAAAAGTGAATGTCAGGATGATGCAATGGGTTTATAGTTTTTTGGAAATTTCCAGTAAAACCTAGCAGGTGTTGGGCGTAATCAATGGCCACAGCCAAACTACCAAAGCCGTCTTTTCCAACAAAAACTTGAGCGTGTGCTGTGCGCCCAGATTCAATATTTTGAATCAAGCTAGCCTTAAGATTGTCCTGCCCTATAGTATTCTCGAATGCCATTATAACAAATATAAAGTTTTCCATTTGATGTGCTTTTGAATAGTGGGAAAAGTCGAAAAAAATTCAATTTTAAACCCATTCAACCCATTTCGTCACGCTAAATAAATACTTACCTTTGTAATAATTAACTTCAACAACCAATCACAAGCACATGAACTCCATTCAAAAGATTAATTTCAAGAACAAAAAAGTACTGATACGAGTTGATTTTAACGTGCCCTTAGACGAGGCGTTTAAGGTGACCGATGACACTAGAATTCGTGCCGCTAAACCGACCATTTTAAAAGTATTAAAGGACGGCGGTTGTTGTATTTTGATGTCACACTTGGGGCGCCCTAGCTTTCAGGATCCTCAATTTTCCTTAGCGCATATTGTGAGTGAGCTTGAGAATGTTTTAGGAATTAATGTCTTATTTTCTGACCAATGTGTAGGAGAAGCCCCCACCCAACTAGCCAAAACCTTAAAACCTGGACAGGTTTTATTGCTTGAAAACCTCCGATACCACAAAGAAGAAACCACAGGAGGGTTAGATTTTGCTAAACAGTTGTCCAGCCTGGCGGACTTTTACATTAATGATGCTTTTGGAACGGCGCACAGAGCCCATGCCTCCACAACAGTTGTTGCACAGTTTTTTCCAAACGCGAAGTGCTTTGGTTTTCTTTTAGCCAAGGAAATTGAGAGTATTGACAAAGTGATGAAATCAGGTAAAAAGCCGGTATTAGCCATATTGGGAGGTGCAAAAGTTTCCTCAAAAATCACTATAATTGAAAGTATCTTAGACAAGATTGACCACCTCATTATTGGCGGCGGGATGTCCTTTACGTTTATAAAGGCGCAAGGAGGGCAGATTGGTGACTCAATTTGCGAAGAAGACAAACAAGATTTAGCACTACAGATTCTAGAACTAGCAGCCCAAAAAGAAGTAAAAGTTCACTTGCCCGTCGATGTACTTGCTGCAGACGATTTCAGCCCAACCGCCAACACAAAGGTTGTTGACATCGATTGCATTCCCAAAAACTGGCAAGGCTTGGACTGTGGCCCTAAGACTAAAGCTGTTTTTCACAAGGTTGTGCAGCAGTGTCAGACAATTTTATGGAACGGTCCTTTGGGTGTTTTTGAAATGGAGCCCTTTTCTACGGGTACTATTGCCCTTGGTGATGCAATAGCAGAAGCCACTAACAACGGGTCTTTTTCATTGGTGGGTGGCGGAGATTCGGTGGCTGCGGTTAAGCAATTTGGTTTCGACACTAAAGTCAGTTATGTGAGCACAGGTGGTGGTGCAATGTTAGAAAGTTTAGAAGGTAAAACCCTGCCCGGAATCGCAGCCATGAGTACCCACTAATTTATAAGTAAATGAGAATCTCATTATTATTTTTTTGTTTGGGCCTGTGGACGGTTATTGCGCAAGACCTAAAAATAAAAACGGACTCAATGGTCATTCAAATGCATGAATTTGAGTATGCAATCCATTTAGACTCATTGATACAAAAGGAGTTATTTCCAAAAAATTTTGAAAGAACACAAGCGGTTACAGGCAGCTACATCCCCGAACTTCATAGGGACACTTTGAAACAGCGCCTTAAATTTTTGAATGCAAAAACCCCACTTAATATTGTTTATACCCCTCTTTTAGAGCAATTGATTCGCTCTTTTTTAAAAGAGAGAAAAACAGCCTTTGAAACTCTAATGATGCGAAGTCAATATTACTTTCCTTTATTTGAGCAAGTATTCGATCGCGAGAATATTCCTTTAGAAATTAAATATTTAGCCGTTGTTGAATCCGCGCTAAGACCCACTGCAAAGTCGCCAGTTGGCGCATCGGGCCTCTGGCAGTTTATGTTCTCGACAGCGAAACAATACGATCTTGAGGTAAGCAGTTATGTAGATGAGCGTTGTGATCCAGTACGATCTACCATCGCTGCCGCCGAGTATCTCAAAAAACTACACACTGTGTTTCAAGATTGGGACCTGGCATTGGCAGCCTATAATGCTGGGCCCGGAAATGTCACCAAGGCCATACGTCGATCAGGAGGCCATAAAAATTATTGGGAGATAAGGCCGTTTTTACCAAGTGAAACTGCCAACTATATACCTGTATTTTTGGCCACCATGTATATTTTTGAATATGCAGAAGCACACGGTTTTCAGGGAGCGCAAAGCTCTTATTTAGCCCATGAAACAGATACGATACAGGTCAAAAAAATGATTTATTTTGACCACCTAAAGGACGTTATTGGAGTTGATCTAAAAACTTTAAGGTTTCTAAACCCTTCTTTTAAGCTTGACATCATTCCCCCCTTAAAAGACCGAAACTATGTTTTAAGGCTCCCGCTGGTTGCCAATGCAAAATTTATTTCTAACGAGGATGCTATCTATGCGCATGTCCAAAGGCAATTTGAAGAGCGCAACAAAACCTTGCCCAAGTTTTATAAAATGGATTCTAAAATTAGGTATATTGTTAAGTCGGGTGATTATTTGGGTAAAATTGCCAACAAATTTCGGGTTCGTATCAGCGCTATAAAACGATGGAATGGTCTGGAAACGGACCATTTAAAGGTTGGAGACCGCTTGACTATTTATACTCGCAATGCGGAGTATCAAGCAGACAGAATAACAGCATCGCCCTCTGAAAATAAAGGTAAGAGACAGATATACACGGTTGAAAAAGGCGATTCTTTGTGGAGCATTTCTCAAAAGTTTTCCGGAATTTCTGTAAAAAAACTGCAAGATTGGAATGGTATTAGCGGTAAGAATCATAAACCTGGTATGCGGATCATTGTCTCAAATTAAAAAAACGAATGGTAAAACAATTATTGTATTTGACTTTTTTGTTGCTAATCCTTGGCTGTAAAGACGCAAAAGATCAAAGGGTCTATAAACCTCAATCTTCTGCAAATATAAACAGTCTTTTAGTGGTTATGGACAACGCCTTGTGGAACGGTCGCGTTGGAGATGCCGTTAGAGATTATATTGGATCTGAAGTTTATGGTTTGCCACAAGTTGAACCCAACTTTGATCTCAATCACGTACCAATGGCTGTGTTTTCAGATTTTGTTCGCCACAACAGAACGGTTCTTAAGGTTCAGATGTCTGAAGACAGTGGAATTAAGTATTACAAGGACCCCTATGCTTCCCCTCAAAAAATGGCAGTCATCAAAGCGCCTAATCGACAAGCGCTTGTAGATCTCATTCAGGCCAATGCATCAACCCTAATTTCAAACTTTAAAGATCTTGAATTTAAGGAAAAACAACGGCGCATCAATAAAGCGCTGTTTAACACAAAAACTATTGAAGCCGCATTAGACATCAAAATTCGTTTTTCCACAGCTTACAGAATCGCCAAAGCAGAAAAAGATTTTTTTTGGATCCGCAGAGACACCCAAACAGGGAGTTTGAATTTACTTCTGTATAATCTTCCCATTCAGGACTTTGAAGATAATCAGGAATTTTCAGCATATGTTATTCGCAAACGAGATTCAATTGCAAGGCAGTTTATCCCAGGCCCTGTAGCAGGAAACTATATGACCACAGAGGCGGCCTATACACCATTCTTTAAAAAAAGGCTGTTTTTAAATTTACCAACATTAGAAACCAGAAGCTTATGGAAAATTGAAGGGGCCTATATGTCCGGGCCTTTTGTAAATTATGCCTTTTTGGACAAGAAAAATAAGCGCCTTTTTGTAGCGGAAGGCTTTGTGTATGCGCCTTCTGAAAGTAAACGAGATTATATGTTCGAATTAGAAACCGTGATAAGATCGGTTTTGATACAATAAAAAACTTTAAGGAATAGAAGTCTTTTTATTCTTTTTCAATCTCTTTTTGTGAATCCTCGTCCTCGCGACTGGCCTTTTTGAATTCTTTGATGCCACCACCCAATCCTTTCATTAGCTCCGGAATTTTTTTCCCGCCCCAAAGTAAAAGAATTGCAAAAGCAACAAGTACAATCTGCCAAGGCCCAATTCCGAACGGTAAAATATATAAACTCATGTGTTCTTAGTTTTGAAAAGCAAAGTTAAGAATATTCCGTTAATTACAACCGTTAAACAAATTTTAGTCCGTAATATCTCAGCCAATCGTACAAATTTTAGTTAATTTTGTCTTTGATGGCAACAAAAAAACATCATAAAAAAAGACAAAAGAAGAGGTGGCTTCATCAGTACCGTTTGGTTGTTTTAAAGGAAGATAATTTTGAAGAACAGTTTGCATTTAAATTGACACCGCTCAACGTTTTTGTGTTCACAACCCTTTCGGCGATTTTTTTAATTACACTCACAACAATTTTTATTGCTTTTACACCCCTAAGGGAATACATTCCTGGATACACTTCTCCCTCGCTTCAAAAAAAGGCCATTAAGCTCAAAAGCAAAACAGACTCTCTTTATCAAATAACCCAAATGAATGAACGCTATATCGCCTCGATAAAAAAAGTTTTGACTGGGGAGGCCACCTTTGAGTCGATTGATAAAGACTCTATATATGCCTCTTTAAAAGCCGAAGTTGACTCTTTGGATTTGACCCCATCTAAAGCAGATTCTTTGTTGAGAGAAAAGGTTGAAAATGAAGATAAATATAACTTATTTGAATCTGCAACATCTGTTAAAAACTTTGTTTTTTTCCCCCCGTTGAAAGGCCAGGTAAGCGAGGGATTTGATTCTAAAATACAGCACTATGCAGTGGACATCGCTGTTTCAAAAAACACACCCGTTAAGGCGGTTGCCGATGGTCGGGTTGTTTTGGCTTCTTGGACTTCGGATTCAGGGTTTGTTATTATTATTGATCATGGCAATCAAATGCTGTCTGTTTACAAACACAATGCCGCATTGACCAAAGAACAAGGCGACTTAGTGAAAGCGCAAGAGGTAATCGCACGCTCCGGATCATCTGGGCAACTGAGCACGGGCCCTCATTTACACTTTGAACTGTGGAACGATGGAAACCCTATTGACCCATCTACATTTATCGATTTTTAATTTTCATCAATGCCATCACTTAAATCTTATTTTGCCAAACTTTTTGCTGCTAAAATTGCGCGTAAAATTAATGCTTGGGCTCAAAATCCTCTACAGACTCAAGAGCGCGTTTTTAAGACATTGATCAAGTCTGCAAGCCAAACAGCTTTTGGAAAAGACCACGCCTTTTCACAAATTAAAACTCACGATGACTTCGTCAGCCGTGTCCCAGTCAGGGATTATGAGGCTCTAAAGCCCTATGTTGAAAGAGTGGTCAATGGGGAATCCGATATCCTTTGGAGTGGAAAGCCATTATATTTTGCAAAGACATCAGGAACGACCTCAGGGGCAAAGTACATTCCAATCACGGATGTGTCCATCAAAGCACAAGTAGAAGCCTCTAGAAATGCGGTATTGATGTACATTCACGAAACTGGAAAATCAGACTTTGTAGACGGCCAATGGATTTTTCTTCAAGGGAGTCCTGTCTTGAGTGAAAAGAAGGGTATTAAAACAGGGCGGCTCTCGGGCATCTCTGCCCATTATGTCCCTTCCTATCTCCTAAAGAATAGAATGCCAAGCTGGGAAACCAACTGTATTGAAGACTGGGAAACGAAAGTAGATGCGATTGTTGAAGAGACTCTGACCAAGGACATGCGGGCTGTTGCTGGAATTCCTTCTTGGGTTCAAATGTATTTTGAAAAATTGGTTCAAAAGCGCCAACAAAAAGTGGGTGTTATTTTTAAGAATCTGGAACTGTTTATTTTCGGGGGCGTGAACTACGAGCCCTATAGGAATAAATTTGAAGCTTTAATTGGCAGGAAAATTGACAGCGTTGAGCTTTATCCAGCAAGTGAAGGGTTTTTTGCTTTTCAGGACCGTCAAAACAAAATAGGGATGCTGCTTCAATTGGACTCTGGAATTTTCTACGAATTTATCGAAGCAGATCGATTTTTTGACAAAAATCCCAAGCGAATAACCTTAAACAATGTAAAGCTTGGTGTAAATTATGTGATTATCATTTCGACCAATGCAGGTCTTTGGGCTTACAACATTGGAGATACTGTTAAATTCACCTCTTTGCTTCCTTTTAGAGTGGTTGTCAGTGGCAGGATTAAACATTTTATATCTGCTTTTGGGGAGCACGTCATTGCGCAAGAAGTGGACCAAGCGCTGATTCAAGCTGTAAAAGGAACATCGGTGCGAGTGACTGAATTTACGGTTGCACCCCAAATCAACCCCATTGTTGGGCTGCCTTATCATGAATGGCTTGTTGAATTTGAGGCTCCTCCCAACGATTTGGAGTTGTTTGCAAATACAATAGATAAAGAATTGCAAAATCAAAACAGTTATTACTTTGATTTGATAAAAGGGAAGGTGCTACAGCCCTTAAAAATTAGCCTTGTCAAACAAGGAGGTTTTAAAGACTATATGAAAACCATTGGAAAATTAGGAGGGCAAAACAAGACACCACGGCTGTCGAACGACCGTAAAATTGCATCACATTTTCACTCTAAGAGTCTTATCAAATAATGTATATTTGTTCTAAACAGCAGGGTGCATAAAGCTCAAAAATTTATAGATGCAAGGCACAATAAAAATAATTTTACACGTTATAAAAATGTATGAATATAATTCAATACAAAAACCAACAAAACAAATAAAGCAATGAGTAAAACTGATAAAAACCATCCAAATGAGGAAGTTGAATTAGGCCAACTTTTTAAGATTATAGGAAAAGGATTTGAAAATATATTTCGATTTATTGGATCTATTTTTAGTTCAATTTTTATGACCTTTATTTGGCTTGTGTTTTTTATTAGAAAACGCTTAATTATTTTGGCAGCCTCAGCATTTCTCGGGTTAATCACCGGCGTTATTATTGAAATTACTTTGCCACCGATCTATAAATCTACACTTTCTATCAAACAAAATTATGAAACAGGTGAAAATCTGTATGAATCCATTAAATACTACAACGGCTTACTAAGAGACAAAGACTATAAAGTATTGGGGACTATTTTAGGGCTTACAGCATCAGCCTCAGAAGAAATCGTAGAGTTTGAAGTTGAGCCTTTGATTACTGACAACGAATATTTAGTTATGTTTGACAGATACATTGGAAATTTAGACTCCTTGGCGGCCTCCAAGATTGAATATGAGGATTACGTTAAAAATATAAAAGACTATAAGCACAAGCTTCAGCAAATTAGTATTAAATCCAAAACGAGAGCGGACTTTAACAGTGTGTTTACAAATATTGTATATAACATTCAGACCAATCCTTTTTTCGTAAATGAGCAAGCCAAAGACATATCAGAACTGTCGCTAAGTAAAACAGCACTTGAAGAGTCTTTGATACAATCAGATTCCTTGCAACAGACTTATAAACGCGTTTTGGAGCAGCAATTAGATTCTAATACGATTTCTGAAATCGGAATTACTTTTGAGGGGGATAACGACAGGGATAAAACACGTGAATTTGATTTATACAAAAGCGATATCGAACTAAGAGAAAAAATTATCAAAATTGACAGAGAATTAAAGGATAAAGAGAACATTATTGATTTGATTTCAAGCAAGCAAGACAATGGTTTTGTAGACAACACCAAGAGCCTTTTTGGATTGTCAATTCCCGCCAAAATCTTTTATTCGATTATGGCGCTAGGCTTGGCCTTTTTACTGCTTTTGGGGGTTGAATTTTTAAGCTATTTAGAAAAATACAAACCTAAAAATCTGTAATATTGAATTCTCCTAAATATATAAAGCGAACCAAGCAGATTAAACCCTTCTACAAGAAACCTATAACACAGTTGGTAATGGATTTACAATTGCAGTCGATTGTCCAGGTCTGATTGATACAATTTTTGATTTAGTAGCAGCCATATGGGAACCGTCAACCACCTAAATGCAGAGCCCACAAGCGAATATCACCCCCAGTTTTAAACTTGAGCCCTAATGGAACAAATTATAAAAGAACGTATGGTAGGGACCCAAAATAAGATCAATTTAGCGGTTTTGTATTTTTGTTACAACCGTGAGGATCATTTAAGGCAATCTTTGCCTAAGATAGTAGAATTTAAAAACGAATTACCATTATTTGTTTTTTGCGATGGACCGAGAAAAGAGGATAAAAAACAAACTCAAAAAGTGCGGGACTATTTAACAAAGACACTTTTGCATAGTAAAAACTGTAAGCTTATTGTTAGAGAAAAGAATTTGGGCCTGGCTGATAATATTATTTCAGGAGTAAATTATGTTTTCAGTCTAGGATATGACACGGTGACAGTACTGGAGGATGACTGTGTTCCACACAGTAACTATTTTGATTATATGCAATGTGCACTCCGTTATTATTTCAATTTTGAAAATGTTATGCATATTTCTGCTTTTGGAATGCCATTTAAAAATAAACCAATCAAAGATACCTATATTACTCCTTATCCCTGTTCTTGGGGCTGGGGAACGTGGAAAAACAAATGGAGTGGCTGTAATTTTAACGACAAAGACTATTACGATAAAGTGTTGTCTGACCAAAAGCTTTTAAAAGCATTTAATTGGTCCGGGAAATCATTTTCCTATTTTTTAAAGCTTCAGACAAAAAGTGAGATCAACAGTTGGTTAATTAGGTGGTATGCTCATATTTTTAAAACCAAAGGGGTATGTGTTTGGGCCACCGATAGCAAACTTAAGAATGTTGGTTTTGATGGTTCCGGGCAACACAAAGTTAAATATGACATTTATAACCAAAAACACAACAATAACAGCAATATTTATGAGTTTCAAGACAATACTCTTATCTTTAATAAAAATGTGATTAAACAGTTTCGGCAGTTTTTTATGGGACCCAGTTTAATAGACAAATTTAAAACGCTTTTATACCTAAAGACAGGGTTGTTATTTGAGAGACTTGATAAAGGGTCGAAATATTACGAGAAGAAATAATGTTTGTATATAAAAAAAAATCAGCAATTAGTTCAAAAAGTAGGGTGTTCCCTTTTTCAAGATTTACCAACTCCAAGATTGAAGATTTTTCATACATTGGCTTATTTGCTTTTGTAAATAACACAAGTATTGGGAAGTATTGTTCTATCTCAATGAATTTTAAGTCTGGCCTTGGCATTCACCCTACAAGTTTGGCTTCCACATCACCAATCTTTTACAGTAAAAAATATGCGATAAAAAGTTCTTTTGGCTTTGGGCGCTTAAAAACAGTAAATGAGTACAAAAGAGTTACCATCGGGCATGATGTATGGATTGGAGCTGACGTCATTATAATGGATGGTGTGAAGGTTGGTAATGGCGCAATTATTGCGGCCAAGGCAGTCGTTACTAAAGACGTACCAAATTACGCTGTTGTTGCAGGGGTTCCTGCTAAATGCATAAAGTATAGATTTTCAGGTGAAATAATCAGTAAATTGGAGGCTTTGAGTTGGTGGGATTGGAGCGAAGAAAAAATTAAGAAAAACAAGTTGTTTTTTACAAATGATATGACCCTAGATTTAATAGATCAAATAAAGGATTAATTCTGCGCAACAACCCAACGAAAGCACGAATGAGATCAATGCGCTTTTTTATTTACCCCGTCTTTAAAATGGCTTACAGCTTATTTATACTTACAATTAAAATGTATACTTTAGAGACAATCTTTTATGAAAGAGTGGCACAAAATGCCTGTATTATAAACACATATAGAATTTTTAATTTTAATTATTTAAAGGAGTGTTTCGTAATTTAATGAACGACTTATTCGAAAATGAACTGAAATGCATCAAAATTTAAAAGCATATAAAACGCCAAAGAACTTTAGAGGGCGCTCTGCCTTTACCGTACAGCTCTGGTGGATTGTACAAGCCATGCTTTTTAGCACATCTCCACAAATAATGTTTGGATGGAGACGATTTTTGCTAAGGTGCTTTGGTGCAAAAATCGGAAAA
>PBQM01000038.1 GCA_002725015.1 Flavobacteriaceae bacterium
ATACACTTTCTATAGGTGTAGCATATTTAAATACGTCTCCTGAGTTAATAAGTTTTGCTCAAATATTTTATGCTGGTGATTTTGAGGTTGAATTACTTACAATATCTGGTAATTTTGGTCTACAGAATAATAATTACACATATAACCTTTGTTTAGTGAATTCTGAAGATGAAAATAAAATGTTTAATAGGAGATATAAAATAAACAATAAATCACGAACTATTTTAAATAAACAAACACAATGAAAAAACTAACTTATAAGTTAAAGAATTGAATTATGGCAAGCTTGAAGCAAATTGGAAGTCTATTAGAAAGGTCATTTGAAAAATGGGATTATCAAAAAGCTATTAAGTTTAGTGGAAATGAATCTGAAACAAGAGATTATTTAATTGAACCTTTTTTTGAACAACTTGGATACAACAAGATGGAACACTACTCACACGAGTTTAGTCTGTCTTTTGGTAAGGGGAAAGTTAAAAAAGTAGATATGGTTATCTCCATCAATGGTAAAAAACCTATTATGCTTATTGAGTGTAAAAAGGCAGGCGTAAAGCTTAACAAAAATCACTATAATCAACTTGCTGAATACTTTAAACATCATAAGGAATCTAAAATTGGTGTCTTAACTAATGGTGTTCAATATGAGTTTTATTCAGTTAAATGGAATGATGAAAAAAACTTGAGTAAAACACCTTTTTTAATTTTTGACTTAGAAGACTTTACACGAGCAGATTTAGAGGACATAGCTCACTTTCACATACAACACTTTGAAGTTAATAATATTCTTTCAATTTCTGATGAAAAATACTTCTTAGAAGACTTTGATAAAGCCTTAGTAAACACACTTTATCCTGCAAGTAATGAATTTAGAAGGCTTGTTTATCAGAATATGGGGGGAGTAAGGATGACTGAAAAAATAAGTGATAGAATTTTTAAACTTATTAATTCTATTTCTTTACAAGACGCAATTGAAAAAGTAAAAGTTTTGGAGGGTAAAAGCTCAAGCAAAGGAGTGTACACAACCTCCTTAGAGCTCAAAGCCTTTCAAATCATAAAAACAATTTTAGCATTAACATCTAAATTAAAAAATCAACTTAACAGAGTTTCATATAAAGACTACAAAGGACATTTAAAAATTATTGTTGATAATATGCCATCTAAAGAAATATGCAATTTGGTTTTAAATGAAAAAACTCAGAAAATACAATTTAATAATGACAGTTATGAGTTAGCTAAGGTTTCAGCTGAAGAAATTGCTAAACATAAAAAAAGAATTGTAGAAGAAGCAATAATTCAATTGTTAGATTAAATGTCTGTCAATTGTCTGTCAATTTTTGTAATTTTAAAGTGTTCTTTTGCTAATTGTATCAATCTGGATTATGTCCACAAAAAAAGGCCTACATTAATGTAAGCCTTAGATTTTGCTTGTGGTCCCACTTGGGCTCGAACCAAGGACCCTCTGATTATGAGTCAGATGCTCTAACCAACTGAGCTATGGGACCTAAAGAGGCTGCAATATTACGACCATTTTCGAACATCTCAAAGCCTCCTATAAATTTCATAAATGGTCAAGGGCAAAGCTATAATTACTTTTCCATAATACTTAAGAACTCATTAAATTTACTAAAAACTGACAGACTTTTGACAGATACTGGCTTTTAGTGTTTTCCCAAAAGGCTTTTTACCAAAGCTACTGTGCTTCAAAAAGTTTATTACTTTTAATGACATATTTAACAAACTAATTTTAAATTGAACATTACAAAAAAAATCATGCTCACATCGCCAATATTAAAAATTATTAGAGTTGTATTATTTTCCATCACTTTTATTTGCTTCGGGCAAACAAATAATGATGTTACAATTATTAAAAATTCTGGATTAAATCTAATAGATAAAAGCGCTAAAATTGAAGCCTTAGGAGGTTCATTTATTGTAAGTGAGGGGCCTTTGTGGGATTCCGAAAATAATGAGTTGATATTTAGCGATGTAAGACAAAATAAAATTTTTACTTGGTCAGAGTCTAATGGTATTAAAGAATATATATTACCTAGCGGATCTACTGGCTATGCTCCTTCATTTAAAAAGGGAGGTATTGGTTCTAATGGGCTAGCATTTGACAAAGATGGTGATATAATTTTATGTCAACATGGAGACAGACGAATTGCAAGTATTTCAAATACTGCTACCATTAATCCAAATTTCAAAACCATCATTGATAACTATAATGGTAAAAGATTTAACAGCCCAAATGACCTGTCAATTAGCTCAGATGGTGACATATATTTCACAGATCCCCCATATGGGTTTTATTATAATCAAAAAACTTTTGATGATAAATTTAGAGAGTTAGATTTTAATGGTGTTTTTAAACAATCGAAAGATGGGTCATTGCATTTGATTACCAAAGAAATGTCTTTGCCCAATGGAATAGCATTGTCTAATGATGAAAAATATGTTTATGTAAATAACTGCGGAACTGAAGACCCGAAAATCATGAAATTTAATACCTCAACTTTTGAGGGTAAACTTTTTTTTGATGGTTCGGAGTTAAGTAAAAAACACAAAGGATGTTTTGATGGCTTAAAAGTACACAGCTCTGGAAATATATTTACAACAGCTCCAAACGGAATTCTAATAATATCTCCAGAAGGAGTTCTAATTGCAACAATAAATTATGGCAAACCAATTACCAATTGCAACTTTGATACAAATGAACAATACTTATATGTAACGGGTTTTGATAATATATCGCGAATAAAACTAAAGTAAAATCCCGATCCATAGGGACCTCTTCTTATTTATGCCCTGCTGTTTTTAAACAACTCAAAGCATTGTATAAATTTCATAAATGGTCAAGGTGCAAATCCATAATAAATATAGTATTTTTACCCCATGGAAAGTCAACGACAAAAAAAAATCGCCTCGGTTTTACAATCGGATTTGGTAGAAGTTTTACAAGGAGCTGCCAGAGAGGGTGGACTTAGGGGGGTCATTATATCGGTTACCAAAGTCGCTGTGACCGTTGATTTATCGATTGCCAAAGTTTATCTCAGTATTTTTCCAGTTAAACAGGCTCAGTTACTGATTGAAGGCATTATTTCCAACGCCCCTATGATCAAACACGAGTTGGCCCAGCGCACCAAACACCAACTCAGGCGCATGCCAGAATTGTTGTTTTTTTTGGACGACTCTTTGGAATATATCGATCAAATTGACCAGGCTTTAAGACAACCTGAGAGTCCCATCGAAAATCCAGATTTGCTTGACAAAAGAAAAAAAATCTAATTGAATTTTTCGTTTTACATAGCCAAGCGGTATTTGTTTACCAAAAGTAAAAACAAAGCCATTAATTATATCACTTTGCTTGCCAGTATTGGCATTGTCGTGGGTACCGCAGCACTTTTTATTGTCCTTTCAGGCTTCGCTGGACTAAAAGCCTTTAGTCTAGAATTTACAAACCTAACGGATCCCGATTTAAAAATCGTTCCAAAACAGTCCAAAACCTTTACTTTTTCCCAACAGCAAAAAGAAAAAATGGCTGCAATGAAAGGAGTTATTTCTTTTTCTGAGATTGTAGAAGACAAGGTTTTAATGCGCTGTGAGGACAAGTTTCTGGCGGTAAGTCTCAAAGGGGTAGACCGACAATATCCAGCACAAACAATTGATTCTATTTTGTCTTATGGTGATTGGATGCAGCCTGATTTACCCCATGTTGTTTCTGGATGGGGCGTTAGTAACACCCTTGGTTTCAATACTTACGATATTACAAAAACCCTAAGACTCTATGCGCCCAAACCTGGAAAGGGGCAGCTCATGTCAGTCAAAGATGCTTTTAGGAATATGAAAGTGGTGAATGTGGGGCTTTTTCAAATTAACGACGCCCTTAACAATTCAAGAGTTTTTACAACTATTGAAAACGCAAAATATCTATTAGGCTTCTCAAATGAGGCTGTGACTGCGATTGAAATTACGACCAGTGAGGCGTTTAAGCAATCACAAATGATTTCCCAGTTAGAGGCCTTATTTGACAATCAGGTTGAGGTTAAAAATAGAATTCAACTCAATGCGGCTCTTTACAAAATGCTTAACACAGAACAGATGGCTGTCTATCTTATTTTCACCCTTATTTTGGCCATTGCATTGTTTAATATTCTGGGTTCTATTGTGATGATGATTTTAGATAAAAAGAAAGATTTGCAAACCTTGTTTAGTTTAGGGGCCAGCAAGAAGGCTGTTCAAACCATATTTTTTGCCCAAGGTTTTTTAATGAGCTTTTTCGGGGGTTTAATGGGTATATTTTTGGGGGTGAGCGTAATTTTTCTTCAGCAACAGTTTGAAATGGTTTTGATTACACCGACTTTGGCATATCCCGTACTGCTGTCTTGGTCCAATGTTGGCATTGCCTTTTTCACTATTTTAGTCCTAGGGACAATCGCATCCCTTTTGGCCTCTTGGCAGATTAAAAAATTAGAATTTATAAATTAAGCAAATTGGTGATCGCCAAAGACCTGTTCCACTTCATCGAAAGCTTTAAAGACATCAGCACTGTGGTCGCTGGTTACCATCTTGCTGCGATAGGGTTTAAAATTTGGAATTCCTTTAAAGTAATTGCTGTAATGGCGTCTGGTTTCTAATACTCCCAGAATTTCTCCTTTCCATTTAATGGCCATTTTGAGATGTCTTCTAGCGGCATCGACTCTTTCTGTCATTCCAATAGGCGCCAAGTGATTGCCTGTTTCGAAGTAGTGTTTAACTTGTTTAAAAAACCAAGGGTTTCCAATACTGGCACGACCAATCATAGCCCCGTCTAAGCCGTAAACATCTCGCATTTCCAGCGCTCGCTCCGGAGAATTTACATCGCCATTTCCGAAAATTGGGATGTGCATTCTGGGGTTGTCTTTGACCGCTGCTATGGGCGCCCAATCCGCGCAGCCTTTGTACATTTGTGCTCGAGTGCGGCCGTGTATGGACAAGGCTTTGATGCCCACATCTTGAAGTCTCTCTGCCACTTCAACAATTCGTATTGAATCGTGATCCCAACCCAAACGGGTTTTTACAGTGACCGGTAAATGGGTGCGTTTTACCATCTCGGCCGTAAGTTTTTCCATCAAGCATATGTCTTTAAGTATACCTGCCCCAGCCCCCTTACTGACCACTTTTTTTACGGGACAACCAAAATTAATATCAATTATATCGGGTTTTGATTTTTCTACAATCTCAATTGCCCTTAGCATACTGTCTATATTGGCACCAAAAATTTGAATCCCTACAGGCCGTTCTTTTTCATAAATATCCAGTTTTATGGTACTTTTGGCGGCGTCTCTGATTAAACCTTCACTCGAAATAAATTCTGTGTATACCACATCGGCCCCTTGTTCTTTACACAAGGCGCGAAAAGGCGGATCGCTAACGTCTTCCATCGGGGCAAGCAACAGCGGGAAATCAGGCAATTCTATGGGTCCAATTTTAAGCATATTATTTGTAAAAATTCATTTCATCTAAATATACCCAAACGGCTTCAGGCAACAAAGGCCGAATGTTTTTACCCTTTTTTATGGAGTTTCTTATAAAAGAGGACGAAATTTCAATAATAGGCGCCCCCACCTTGTGAATGCGTCCTTTGACATTGGGTTTTGGGGGTGTGGAATTGAGTTTTCTTGGATACACATAGATGGGATAACGCTGTAAGAGGACCTCAGCATTTTTCCATTTTGGCAAAGAGATTAAATTGTCTTCCCCCATGATCAGCGCAAACTCGTGTTCTGGATATTTTTCTTCTAAATATACCAGTGTATGTATGGTATAATTTGGTTGGCTCAATCCAAACTCAATATCGCTGGGTTTAATTTTAGGGTATGCTTCTGTAGCCAGAAACACCATTTCTAGACGCTGTCTGTTGTCTAAAATACTTTGCTTCACTTTTAAGGGGTTCTGCGGAGTCACCACACACCAAACTTGATCTAAATCTGAATGTTCTGCAAAGTGGTTGGCAATGATGAGGTGGCCAACATGAATGGGATTAAAAGTGCCAAAATAGAGTCCGATTTTCATAGATTTATGGAGGCTTTAAGGTTTGATAAAGTTCAACACAGTTTGATAGGCTTCTCTTTGCGCATTTTCTAAAATTACGTTTTCAATGTTACAGTCAAACAGCCTGGCTTTTGACAATTCCTCTGAAGCTTTTGAAATTCGCATATTGATCTTATCATCAGACTCGGTTTTTCTTTTTTTGAGTCGAATTTTTAGGGCATCAATGCTTGGGGGTTTTATAAAAACACTTAGGGTTTGATCGGGAAATTTATTTTTAATGTGCAGACCGCCAGCAACATCAATGTCAAATATAACGTGCTTACCCACTGCCCATATACGCGCCACTTCTGAATTTAGAGTTCCGTAAAAATTATCCTTATAGACTTCTTCCCATTCCAAAAATGCCTCCGCTTCTATCTGTGATTTAAAGGCCTCGGTTGATAAGAAATAGTAGTCTTTTCCTTCAACTTCTGCCCCTCTTTTTGGGCGCGAGGTGGCTGAAACCGAAAAGGCTAAATTTAGTTCTTTTTGCTCCAATAAATGTTTCACGATAGTGGTTTTACCAGCGCCAGAGGGGGCAGAAAATACGATGAGTTTGCCTTTAAACATTTTAAAGTACGTTAAGGAGTTGTTCTTTTATTTTTTCAAGCTCATCTTTCATTTGAACAACCAGTTTTTGCATGGGTGCATAGTTGGCCTTGGATCCAATCGTATTGATTTCACGTCCAATTTCTTGGCTTATAAACCCTAATTTTTTACCGTTTGATTCCTTTGAATCTAAGGTCTTTAAAAAGTAGTCCAAATGGTTTTGAAGGCGTATTTTTTCTTCTGTGATGTCTAATTTTTCTATATAGTAAATAAGCTCTTGTTCAAAGCGGTTTTGATCCAATGTTTCTCTTAACTCTGCGATGCCTTTATTGAGGCGTTCCCTTACATTTTCCAGCCGCTTGGGATCCATTTCTAAAATGGATTTTAAAAGGGCATCAATATTATTGATACGGGCCGAAAAGTCTTTTAAAAGCGCCAGGCCTTCGTCTGTGCGGTAGCTTTGAATTCGGTCCAACACTAAAGTCACAGCGTTTAAAATTTCAGTCCATTCCTCTGCCTCAACCTCTTCCTTTTCTGTACTGATTGCATCCGGCATTTTAACCGCCATTTTAAGCAGTTCTAAATCGGAATCACTTTCGGTAAGGGTCTTGAGCTGCTGTATGTAATTTTGGACAACCGTATTGTTAATTTTTGAAGCCGCTTCGGTTTTGTTGCGTTCGACATAAAGGGATAAATCTACCTTACCGCGACCCAGTCGGTTGCCAATAATTTTGCGAAGCTCTAATTCTTTACTGCGATAATCGCCGGGCATCCGCATGCTTAAATCCAAGGATTTACTGTTGAGGGAGCGAATTTCAATGCGCATGGTTTTAGCGGGAAGCTCAAGAACTACTTTGCCATAACCCGTCATGGAATGTATCATTTTAAAGGACTTAAAATTTGTTTCAAAGATACAGAAAAGCCCTTACTATTTGAAAGGACTGTGTTGTTTGAAGTTTTTGATTTGAATTTTTTTAAAAAACGGCCTGATCATGGCGTTGACAAATTTGTTTTTATGTTTGATATAACAGCTTAATTCCAGAGGAATGGCCCCTATGGTGGTCTTAATTTCAGAAGCAGTGCGACCCAAATTAATCTGTTCTACCTTCTTTTCGATGCCAAGCCGTATATAATCATTTAGAATGCGGGGGTAGATGGCGAGGGCTTTGTTTAGACGGTAATCCAGACCTATAAAATGGGCATCCAAATGGGTTTTGTTTTTTAAAGCCGTCAAAAAGCCAACCAAGCGGTCATTTTTAAAATAACCCTTTACAATAAAGTCTTCTTTATAGCAATCTTTGAGGCTTACATAAGTGTTTAAATTTAGTACCTGGGCATTAAAATTGGCGTTGTCTATAGTATTTTGATATAAATCCTGTAAAGCTTTTTGTGACTCTTCAATGTCCTTTTTTGACATAAAACGTCCCTCTAAATCTTGACTCTTAGAGTCTGCTTTGTTGGCTTTGATTCGGTATTTTGATTTTAGTGCATTTTTATAGTCTTCAAAAGTGTTCCACTCCGGCTTTAAGGCAATCAGCATATTAGGTTCCACTACAATGTTGGTAAACCCATAAGTTTCAAATCCCTTTGAATACTTCATGGCCTTTGTTTCAAAATCTTTGATAAATATTGCGTGGAGTGGCTTGACCGATTTAGAAATTCTATCTAAAGCAATTCCAATATGTCTTACAGCCGCTTCTTTTTTGGCATCCACCGCAAAGCTCATACAGTACTCTCCACTTAAAAAAACATTCCCACAAAACATAATTTTAATGTGATCTTTTAGGAAAAATAGATTTAAAATACGCCTGTAAAGGGGAGACACTTTAATGTTTTTTAAAATGACGTCTACACTCAATTCAACAATTTGCACCAAGGCCATGGCTTGGCCTTTACCACCCTTTGATATGCAAACATACCGCATGTCAATTTTGGGGTTTGAGGATTCAAAACTCCGCAGCAAGGGTTTTGAAAAGTAGAGGTTGCTGTCTGGGTTGATACTTTTTAAAAAACACCCATCAACAGCGTCAATAGATTTGTGAATCTCAGTGGTCAAACTGTTATTTTTTAGACACTAAATATACACCAATAAAAATTAGAATGGCGGCGCTTATTTTTAGCATATCGAGTTGGTCACTGCCCATAGCAATGGCAAACAAGCCCGCAAAAATTGGCTGAAGATATATAAAGGTGCTGACGGTTGTGGCTTTTAAATTGGACAATGCTAGTGGATTTAAAAGGTAAGTTCCAAAGGTTGCAAATACAATGACGAAACTTATTGCAAACCAAATGTAGTTAGGTAGTAATGTCCAATGGATCATATTAACTTCCTGAATCCCAAAGGGAAATACCATGAGGGCACCAAATAAAAACAGCCATTTTATAAAGTCATAGGGGTGGTATTTTGCCGTTAATTTTTTAATCAGAATTAAATAGTAACTGTAGGAAGCAGCATTGATAAAAAAAAGAAAATTACCCAATAATATATTGGTGCCGTTTGTAGAGGATTCCCCGTAGAGGCTCAGTATCAATGCCCCAGAAAGCCCCAACCCAACCCCAAGAACTTTTATTTTCTTAATGGGCTCTCTTAAAATAATTGCAGATAAAATAAGAACGATGATGGGCACCGTAATCATAATCACAGCCCCATTGATCGGGGTGGTGTATTGTAGCCCTTTGAAAAAAGCCAGCATATTAAGCGCCACACCGAAAAAGGCGGCTGCCACCAATTTTGGGAAATCCCCGCGTTCTATTTTTTTGCTTGGGGTAAAAATGCCAAACAACCAAAAAAGCAATCCAGCGCAAACGACTCTTAACAAAATAAATCCAAAGGGCTTGACGTGTCCACCAACAATCACGTCATTGGCAAATGTAAAGGTGAGTCCGTAAAATAATTGGACCAGTACAAGAGCGACTAGGGCAGCATAGCGGTTATTCATTGGTCAATGCTAATTTTGCAGCTGCTGTAGTTTTGGAGCTATTCCCAATAAAAACCTGGTCCTCAAAGACAAGGATTGGGCGTTTTAAAAACGTATAGTGATTTAAGATATAATGGCGGTAATCGCTTTCCTGTAGTATTTCGTTTTTCAATCCCATTTCCTTATACAGCCTGGCGCGTTTGCTAAAAAGGGCTTCATAACTGCCTGCTAGGGCTTTGAGACTGTCTAAATCTTCAGCGGAAATATTGGCTTCTTTGATGTCCTGAAGTTCAAAATCAACGGGAAGATCTAATGCTTTTAGAATGCGTTGGCAGCTGTTACAAGTTTTGAGGGAATAGATTTTTTTCATGGGTCTGATTCATTATTTTTACAAAGAAAATCATTTCTCTATAAATTATTAATTATTTCAACAATGAAATTCAACACAAAAACCATTCATGGAGGCCAATCCCCAGATAAAGCTTATGGGTCTGTGATGCCTCCTATTTATCAAACCTCAACTTATGCTCAAACCACCCCTGGTGGCCATAAAGGTTATGAGTATTCGCGTACACACAATCCTACCAGAGATGCTCTTGAAAAATCTTTTGCAAGCATTGAGAACGGGCATTACGGGTTGGCTTTTGGCTCTGGATTGGCCGCAATTGATGCGGTAATTAAGTTGTTAAAGCCTGGTGACGAGGTCATTTCCACCAACGATTTATATGGAGGAACTTATCGCCTTTTTACCAAAATATTTGAGAAATTCCAAATCAAGTTTCATTTTACAGGGATGCAAGACACCCAGCAAATAGAGCGCTGTATAAATCTAAAAACTAAATTAATTTGGGTGGAAACCCCAACCAACCCCATGCTGAACATCATTGATATAAAAGCCGTTTCTGCCCTTGCAAAAAAACACTCTGTATTGCTGGCAGTGGACAATACTTTTGCAACCCCTTATCTTCAAAGACCTTTGGACCTAGGCGCTGACATTGTGATGCATTCGGCCACAAAGTATTTAGGAGGACACAGTGATGTTGTCATGGGGGCATTGGCGGTCAATGATAAAACCCTGGCTGATCAGTTGTATTTTATTCAAAATGCCAGTGGTGCCGTTTGTGGACCCCAAGACAGTTTCCTTGTTTTAAGAGGAATAAAAACACTGCATGTTCGCATGCAACGCCATTGCGAGAACGGCCGTGCTATTGCTAATTTTTTAATGGCGCACCCCATGATTGAAAATGTGTATTGGCCTGGCTTGCCATCTCACCCCAACCATCAAATTGCAGCCGAACAAATGGAAGATTTTGGCGGGATGTTGTCTTTTACAACCAAGGGTAACAACTACCATAAGGCCCTAAAAGTAGTTGAGCGCCTAAAGGTTTTTACCTTAGCAGAATCTTTGGGAGGTGTTGAGTCGCTGGCGGGGCATCCAGCCAGTATGACACATGCCAGCATTCCCAAAGCGGAACGGGAAAAAACAGGGGTTGTGGACTCACTGATTCGTTTGAGTGTTGGTATTGAAGATATCGAAGATTTAAAGGCCGATTTAATGCAAGCGCTTGAGGGCTGATCGGCTTTTTTGAGTTATTCGTAAAAAAAAGTCTTAAATCATAATAAAATTGCGAATTCATAAAAATATAGTTTGTTTTTTTTAAGAAATCTTATATTTGTACTATAAATTAAAGGATGCTATGATTTTAAAACCCAATGAAATAAAACACAAAGTTGATGGATTTCTGGCCTTGGTACGACAGCGGAATAATCTTGAACCAGAATTTTTACAAGCTGTAGAGGAAGTTGCTGAAACCGTGATCCCCTATATTGTCCAAAATGACATTTATCACGGTAAAAATATTTTACTTCGAATGGTAGAACCCGAAAGAGCCCTCATGTTTAGAGTCAACTGGGTTGATGACAAAGGCGAAATCCGAGTTAACAGAGGGTATCGCATTCAGATGAACTCTGCAATTGGGCCCTACAAAGGCGGGCTGCGCTTTCATCCCTCAGTAAATATGAGTATTTTAAAGTTTTTAGCTTTCGAACAAGTCTTTAAAAACAGTTTGACTACCCTTCCAATGGGGGGCGCAAAAGGTGGTAGTGATTTTAATCCCAAAGGCAGAAGTTACAATGAAATTATGCGTTTTTGCCATGCTTTTATGAGCGAGTTGTTCCGACACATAGGGCCCAACACAGATGTACCTGCTGGAGATATCGGCGTTGGTGGCAGAGAAATAGGCTTTTTATTCGGGATGTATAAGAAATTAAAAAATGAATTTACCGGTGTCTTAACAGGGAAAGGAGTCACTTGGGGAGGCTCCCTTATTCGACCTGAAGCCACTGGCTATGGAACGGTCTATTTTGCTCAAAAAATGCTGCAAACTAAAGGAGATGATATCAAAGGTAAAACTGTAACCATATCCGGTTCTGGAAACGTGGCTCAGTTTGCTGCAGAAAAGATTATTCAACTCGGAGGTAAAGTGATTACTCTTTCCGATTCCTCAGGCTATATTTTAGACTCTCAAGGCATTGACAAAGAGAAGTTAAGCTTTGTTATGGATTTAAAAAATAACAAGCGCGGCCGTATCAGTGCTTACGTTAAAGCCTATCCGAACGCTCAATTTTTTGCCCAAAAAACCCCTTGGGAACAACCTTGCGATATTGCAATGCCATCTGCCACTCAAAATGAATTGACAGGTTCAGATGCCAAGACATTGCTCGAAAACGGCTGTATTTGCGTGAGTGAGGGCGCCAATATGCCATCGACCAAAGAAGCCGTTGCCGTTTTTCAAAAAGCTCAAATTTTATTTGCACCCGGAAAAGCGTCCAATGCTGGCGGTGTTGCGACTTCTGGTTTGGAAATGACTCAAAATTCACTGCGTTACAATTGGACAAGAGAAGAGGTTGATGAGAAGCTTAAAGACATCATGGGGAACATTCATGACAAATGCATTGCCTACGGAAAAGACCCGGAAACGGGCTATATAGATTATGTCAAAGGCGCCAATATTGCTGGTTTTGTCAAGGTCGCTGACGCCATGCTAGCCCAGGGAATTGTATGATTATTTTAGAATTGTAAAATTAAAGAGTTTCTAAATTTTAGAAGCTCTTTTTCTTTACGTACAATATTGGATTGAAATGTCGTTATATATAAATATATTTGACATAAACTTTAGGCGCTTGAATCGAGAATTTTCCACTTTTTTATTTGTGTTTTTTACAATGTCATTTTCGTTTGGGCAAAGCGCTGTAAACGGACTTTGGGAAGGCCATTTCTCATACAATTCTATCCGGGCCATTGAGAGTGGAAACACAACTCTTTATGCGGCCAGCGAGAATGCGATTTTCTCTTTAGATCCCCTCACTCAAGAAATAACAACCCTCACGACCATTGATGGCCTTTCTGGAGATTATATAACGGCCATCAAATACAGTGAAGAATATGACCTTTTAGTTATTGGCTATGAAACGGGATTGATGGAGGTTTATAACTTCAGTTCAAAATCCGTTCTTAAAGTTGTTGACATTCTCAATAAAGTCACAATACCCCCTGAAAATAGGCGAATTAATGATTTTTACCAAAATGAAAATTTGGTTTATATCGCTACAAATTATGGTATTTCAATTTATGATTTAGAGACCTTGGAATTTGGAGACACTTATTACATTGGATCCAATGGAGCCCAGCTTCAAGTCCGACAAATAGCCGTTTCAAATAATGATATTTATGCCGCTACTAATTTTGGTTTAAAAAGAGCCTCTCTTGACAATGAGAATTTAATTGACTTTCAGTTTTGGACTACTGAATTTTCAGGTGACTTTACAGCTCTGAGCGTTATCCAAGAGACACTCTACACCGTGAAGACAGATAACCGATTGTATCAGTTGAATGGCAGTGTATTAGATCCAGTCTTGAGTTTTTCGGAAACGATTTTAGACCTAAAACCCAATGCGTCTAATTTTTTAATTGTCACTCCTAGTGCGGTGCGCTATTATCAATCTGATTTAACGCTTATTGACACTTACAGCCCGCCCTTGGAGGGCGATGTAAATTTTACCACGGCTCATTTTTTTAATGACAGTATGTATTTTGGGACCGAAGCTTCTGGTTTACTAATGACTTCTGAAAACACCCAAAGTAATTATACGGAAGTACAGCCTGATGGGCCACTGAGAAACAGCCCCTTTTCACTTCACTACGCCTATGAAAATCTATGGGTTACTTTTGGAGATTACGACCAATTTTTTAATCCCAGCCCTTTAAGAAGTTATGGCTTTAGCTATTTAGAGAATGATACTTGGACCAATATTAGCTATGATAGCCTACAAGAAGTAATTAATAAACCTGTATTCAACCTTAACGCTATTGCCGTTAACCCTGTCAATTCAAATCAAGCTTTTATCAGTTCATTTCAAAACGGAATGTTAGATTTTAAAAAGAACATTAGCATAGAGTTGTTGGATGAGACCAACAGTGCTTTGCAGTCTTTGGTTTTAGCTGGGAGCCCCAATTACAAAAGCATTAGGCTTTCTGGTCTTAAATTTGACAGCCAAGGAAGTTTGTGGAGCTTGACATCTTTGGTAGAAGACCCATTAAAAAAATACAGTCCTGACACTGCTCAATGGGAAACCTACTCTTTTAACGCTATAATTGACGATCCAATTAATGACGAACTTGGTTTTGGCGCTCTGGTCATTGGCCCAGATGGGACCAAGTGGGTTGGGAGTTTTAGCAATGGGGTCATAGGATTTAATGAAAATGGAAACCTTATAAGGCAAATAAAGGGCGAGGGAGCAGCCAATTTACCTACAGATGAAATCAGTGCCTTGGCTCTAGACAATAACAATATTTTGTGGATTGGCACTTTTAAGGGCTTGAGAATTCTTTACAATACTTCTAACTTTTTCACAGAAGACGTCATTTCAACGGCCCCTATTATCATTTTAGAGGAGGGCCTTCCAAAAGAACTTCTTGAACTTCAATTTATCACTGCCATTTTAGTTGACGGCGGTAACAACAAATGGATTTCAACTTTGGACGCCGGCGTTTTCTATTTGAGCTCCGATGGTCAAGAAACCATATACCACTTTACAGAGGACAATTCTCCACTGCCTTCAAACGCTGTTCTGACCATGGCTCAGAACCAAAACAACGGCAAAATTTATTTTGGAACTACAAGGGGCTTGGTGGCCTTTAATGCAGGCGGCTCAAGTCCATCAACGTCGTTAGGCGAAGCCCATGTTTATCCCAATCCTGTAAGACCAGGATTTAATTTAGAAACCGATAAAATTAAGATCAAGAATTTAAGTGAAAATGTCAATTTAAAAATTACAGATGTAGAAGGCAATTTGGTGGCTGAGGCACAGTCCAATACCAATTTGCGTTTTAAAGGTTACAATTTAGAAATTGACGGAGGAACCGCTTTTTGGAACGGTAAAAATTTAAGAAACAGAACTGTGGCTTCGGGGGTATATGTGGTGCTTGTTACCGACTTAGATAATCTAGCCACAAAAGTTTTGAAAATCATGCTCATTCGCCAATGATCACTTCAACAAAGGCCATTGTCCTCTCCAAGCTAAAATACAAGGATCACGATCTCATTGTCAAATGTTATACAGCCTCTAATGGCATTCTCTCCTTTTTGATACGAGGTGCATTCTCTACAAAGAAAACAAAATTAAAACCCGCTTACTTCCAGCCTCTTTCCATGCTTCGTATGGAAATTGATATCAAAAATAACAGGCAATTACACTTTATAAAAAATGTTCGTATGGAACATGTTTATCGCAGTTTGCACCTTGAAATTACAAAATCAACAGTGGCCATTTTCTTATCTGAGATTTTAAATTCTACACTTAAGGAAGAGGAACCGAATGAAGGGCTTTATGCCTATATGGAAACAGCTCTTTTATGGTTTGATACTGTTGATAAGAGCCGTATTTTTCACCACCAATTTTTGATGGGTCTGACAAAATATATAGGGGTCTATCCAGAGATGACAAACGCCAAGGCGCCTTATTTTAATTTAGAAGCAGGAAAATACCAAGAACAAAACAGTGGCCGCCATTGTATTTCTGGAGCCAAATTAATTTTATTCAATTCAATTTTAGGAATGAAATTTGATAATCATAATGAAAACACAATGCAAGACGCCGAAAAGCGCCTGTTATTAAACATGATTTTACAGTACTTTAAATTACATTTACAGGGCTTTAAGTCTCCTAAATCTCTTCCTATTTTGAATCAGGTATTTAACTAAGAATGAAATATTTTTACAGTTGCTTTTTAGGCTTTTTTGTGTGGACTTTAGCGGCCCAAAAAATAGTTATTGTCGATGAAACGAACTCAGAACCTATCACTGGTGCGGTCGTGTATAATCTGGTTAAAACCAAAACAAATATCTCAAATTTTGATGGAGAAGTGTCTGTGATTCGCTTCCAAAGTTTTGAACGGATTTACTTTCAGCACATTCTTTACCACCGAGAGTCCCAGTTAAAATCCAAGTTGAGTGATACTATTTTTCTCTCACCAAAGTCTACCAATTTAAATGAAATTGTAATTTCAGCTTCTAAATTTGAACAAAACAAGAAAGAGGTTCCTCAAAAAATTATCAGCCTTGATGCGCAAGCCATTGAAAGCGCAAATCCCCAGACCTCTGCAGACTTATTGGCCAGCTCGGGCCGTGTTTTTGTTCAAAAAAGTCAAATGGGAGGCGGCAGTCCTATGATCAGAGGTTTTTCAACAAATCGCGTTTTAATAACCGTTGATGGGGTGCGTTTAAACAATGCAATTTTTAGAAGTGGAAATGCTCAAAATGTAATTTCTATCAATCCTTTTAATGTTCAAAAAACAGAGGTCATATTAGGTGCAGGATCTGTTATTTATGGCAGTGATGCGATTGGTGGTGTGATGAATTTTTACACCACGGTTCCCGAACTGTCTAAATCTCAGCCAGCTCAAATTTCTACCAAAAGTAACTTGCGATATTCTTCAGCAAATAATGAAAAAACAGTTCAATTGGGAATCAATACTGGTTTTAAAAAATGGGCTTTTCACAGCAGCATGAGCTTCTCAGATTTTGGAGATTTAAGGATGGGACGTACCAGCAACGAAGCCTATCTTACGCCATTTTATGCGGGGCAGCTCAACGGACAAGACATTCTTCTTGCCAATCACGACCCTCGTCTGCAAAAGTTTACAAATTTCAATCAATTTCATCTGGCTCAGAAGATACTACACAGACCAAATCCAAACCTCACACTCGATTTGGGAATCCATTATGCCACGACATCTGACATTCCTAGGTATGACCGCTTGACGCTTTTGCAGTCCAACAACAACACATTAAAATTTTCTGAATGGAATTATGGCCCTCAAAAATGGCTTTTAACCAACCTTCAGTTGACAAAGCTTAGCAGCCGTTTTAAATTCTATGACAAATTAAAGGTCGGTATGGCTTATCAAAATTTTCAAGAAAGTCGCATCAGTCGAAAATTTGAAGCCGTCCAGCGGAAAACTAGAACGGAAACGGTTAACGCGCTCTCGTTGAATATAGATTTAGATAAATCGCTGTCCGATGTCGTTAACCTTTCTTATGGTGCCGAATTCATTTATAATAAAATTGGCTCTGTAGCGTCCTCAGAAGACATCGAAACCAACACCTTCCAACAAATTGCGTCTCGTTATCCTGACGGAGCAGAATGGACGAGTTTGGCGAGCTACCTAAGTTTTAAATACAAACCATCCCCCTCACTGACTTTACAATCGGGTTTTCGCTACAACGCCATTACTATTGATGCAGATTTGTCTCCCAACAGCGAATTTTACGATTGGTCGTTTACAGACTTTAACCTACAAACCAGCGCGCTCACAGGGACTGCGGGACTCAGCTGGCAACAGAGCAAAACTTTGCTATGGAAACTCAATGCTACCACCGCTTTTAGGGCTCCCAACATAGACGATATAGGTAAGGTTTTTGATTCTGAACCAGGCAGTGTAGTGGTCCCAAACCATCAGCTTAAACCAGAATATGCTTACGGAGCAGAATTGGGACTTGTCATGAATTTCAATGACTCTGTTCTTCTAGATCTTTCTGCTTATTATACCTATTTGGACAATGCCATGAGAAGAGATTTGTATGTCATTAATGGCGTCTCCGAAATAAATTATGACGGGGAGATGAGTGTTGTACAAGCTGTCCAAAATACTTCTGAGGCTAGAATTTATGGCTTCGAAGCGGGTTTAAAGTTGCGATTGTCAAAAGCTTTGGAGCTCAATTCCCAGTTTACCCTCACAAAAGGCCGTCAACAAAACCTTCAAAATGAATCGGTAGCGGTACGGCATGTTGCCCCAGTTTTTGGGAATGTACATATGATTTGGAAACACAAAAAAATAACAATTGATGGTTTTTTAAATTACAGCGGTAGCTTGGCTTTTAAGGACATCTCAGAAGAACTTTCGAGCCATTTATTTGCACTTGATGCTAATGGCAACCCCTATGCACCCTCATGGGTGACTGTCAACCTTAGAACAAAATATCAATTGACCAACAGTCTTTCTTTTGTTGGGTCAATTGAGAACATTTCAAACCAAGGTTACCGGCCTTTTGCCTCTGGCATTAGTGGTCCAGGCACCAATTTAATCTTTGCCATTAGATACCAAAAATGAAATACAATTCTAAGAAGTCGTATACCGTCGAAGAAGCCTTAACTAAACTTCAAAAATATTGCAGTTACCAAGACCGCTGCCACAAAGAAGTCGAACAAAAACTAAAAGAAATGCGGATGATACCCCAAGCCGCCGATCAAATTATTATGGCCCTTATTCAAGGCAATTATTTAAATGAAGAGCGTTTTACCATGGCTTTTGTTCGCGGTAAATTTAAAATTAAAAAATGGGGTAAACGCCGGTTGACATCGGAACTTAAACAACGAAATATTTCGTCCTACCTATTAAATAAGGCCTTAAAACAAATTTCAGAAGTAGATTACAATGCCACTTTTGAAAACCTTGCCAACAAAAAAGCAGCCTCTCTCACAGGAACATCGGCGATTGCAAAAAAGAAAAAATTAGCAGACTACCTTATTTACCGAGGATGGGAGTCTCATAGGGTGTATGACAAAGTCAACCAGTTGTTTTAGTGATAGAACTGCTTAGAAATACCCGCGCAGACCAAACAAGACATTGCCTTTTGGCATCGGAACGATTCCAGTTTCTATATAAGAAGTATTGAAAATATTATTTCCTGTCAAAGATATTTCTAGCCCACTCAAAACCAGTTTTAGCTGCGCATCTAATACAGTATAGCTTTCGCCTGTGGCTCTTTCAGCAAATTTACAGACAAAACTGTGGGTTAAGTTTTTTGTAAATTGTGTTTTTAGCCTTGCTGTAAGGTGGTGATTTAAGGAATTTATAATATATTTTGAAAAGTTAGCACGTACGGCTTTTAAATCCTCATTTAAAAAAGTATATCCAAGATTAAAATTTTGGTTGTAGGGTCCTAATTTGAAAGGCTTCGAAAACTGAAATTCTAGGCCTTTTGTATTTAAACTTTTTAGGTTATTGGACTGCCATTTATCGGCCTCGTTGTCTTTTGTATAATCAATCAAATTATCAGAGTCTCTATTGAAAAAAGCAACTGACGCACTTATGTTTTGACCAAAATATTTAAAACCAAATTCCTCAGAAAAAGCTTCTTCTGGCACTAAGTTCTCATTTCCTTCGTCATTATTGCCAAGATAGTAAAGATCGTTGTAGGTTGGTGTGCGATAGGTGTAACCTGCATTGGCATAGACTCTTAAGTTTTCATTTATGCTGTAACCAATGTCAATCCCAGGAAAAGCACTGGTGTCAAAGTCTGAAAAATAGCCAACAGATACACCTGGTGTTATGTCGAGCGCATTGTCTAAAAGGGAAAAGCGATGCTCTATAAACAAGGTCCCCATCCAGCGGTTTCGATTCCCCAAACGATTGCTTTCCATCTCCACTTTAGCCAGATCAATCCCTACGCCTGTTACGCCCAAATTTGAGGTATAAGCGGCATTGATTTGTCCACCTATTTTATTGGAAATATGTAAATTTCTATAAACAGATGGGTTGTTTCGAATGTAAAGATATAGGTCTTGGTTGCGCTTCCAATACAGCTGCGGACTGATTTTTAGAGCGCCCTGAGTTAGGGTTGTTGAAACTCCAACCAGACTGCTTTGCGTTTCTTCATACTGCTCTTTGGCGTCAATGGCATAAAATTGATTCCCACCAAATTTTCGCTCTGAAAATGTAGCCATTACATCTATGGGGTTAGCCTTTGTTTTGAAGCTGCTTTTCACAAAGAAATTTTGATTGTTAAAATCCGTATTGTAACGATATCCTTCGGAGCTGTTAACTGAAGCATGGCCTATAAGATCGGCAGATTTCAATTGTGTGCCCAAGGTTGCCGCGGCGTGCTGTTGGTTGAAAGACCCCAATTGAAAGCCAATGTTATTTTTTACAGATTCTTTTGATTTTGTCACGATATTAATGGCACCCGTAAAAGCATTTTGTCCAAAAATTCTTACTGCAGGCCCTTTGATAATTTCAACGCGTTTGATAATTTCTAAAGGCAATGCGATATTTAATGTGTGATGGCCTGTTTGTGGATCCTCAACTTTAATCCCGTCAATCAGTAAAAGAGTTTGATCAAACCCCCCTCCTCGAATGTATAAATCGGATTGCATGCCATAGATACCTTGGCGCCGGATATCGATGCCCGCCTCTTGTTGTAACAGCTCTGCCAAGTTTGTAGCTGGACTTTCTTCAATGATCTCAGAGGTAATGATATTCAGGGTTCTTGAATTTTCTTTAAAAGGCAAATCAATTCTCGAAGATTTTATGATGATGGAGTCCAAGGACTGAACTGCTTGTCCCTGGCCATATTGCGTCGCCAAAATTATTAAAAGGATAAATGGGTTAAATTTTATTTTCATTTTAATGCAATTTTTATCTGTGCCCCAAAGGTATATAAATCCAAGAACGTCAGCCTACAAAACTCACATTAATTATGTTAAAAAGCACCTTTTAAAAGTGTTTTTTTGAGTTAAAATAAATTACAATTTGTACTAAAAAAAAACAGAAATACGGTACCTTTAGATCATGTTTGCGTTGGTCGATTGTAATAATTTTTATGCATCTTGTGAGCGAGTTTTTAATCCTAGCTTGCAAGGGAAACCGCTGGCTGTTTTGTCCAACAATGATGGCTGTGTTATTGCACGCAGCGATGAAGCCAAAGCTTTAGGACTTCCCATGGGTGCGCCAGCGTTCAAATACAAATCTTTTTTTAAGCAGCACAAGGTAGAGGTCTTTTCTTCAAATTATCCGTTGTATGGTGATATGAGCAATCGTGTCATGCGAATTTTAGAACAATTTACACCTGATGTTGAGGTTTACAGCATTGATGAGGCCTTTTTAGAGTTCAAGGGTTTTGAGAATTACAATATGGAGTCTTATGGGCAACTTATTCGAGAGCGGATTTTAAAATGGACTGGCATTCCAACTTGCGTGGGTATTGCCCCTACGAAAGCCCTTTCCAAAGTGGCCAATAAAATCGCTCGGAAATTTCCAGAAGAAACAGCTGGCGTTTATGTTATTGATACGGAAGTAAAGCGTCTTAAAGCACTGAAGTGGACCCCCATTGAAAAGGTTTGGGGCATCGGCTACGCCCTTCATAAGCGTTTGGCAGAAAAACAGTGTAAAACCGCCTATGATTTCACCCAACTACCGGATCTTTGGGTGCGTCAATCGTTTTCCATTACCCAGTGGAGGCTTAAAAAAGACCTTGAAGGCATCCCTAAAATAGAGATGGAAAAAATTAAAAATAAACGCGCCATTGCCACCACCCGAAGTTTTGAAACAACACTCACAGAACTGTCTGATTTAAAAGAGCGTATTTCAACATTTGCTAGCAGTTGTGCTGAAAAACTCCGGCGTCAAAACTCAAGTTGCCATATGTTGGTTGTGTTTTTGCGAAGCGATCGCTTTAAAACGCAGCAGCCACAGTATCGCGCTAGCAGGATGGTCAGCATTCCATTCCCAACAAACTCGAGCTTGGTTCTCAGCTCTTGTGCCGTCAAAGCCATTACTTCTCTTTATAAAAAGGACATCCATTATAAGAAAGTAGGGGTTATCTTAACGGGGATTGTCCCGACTTACAACCGCCAAATGCAGCTATTTCATCACGAAGATGTCCGACACCAGCCCTTGATGTCTGCCATGGACCGTATCAATAACAAATATGGCACCCCTAAATTAAAATTAGCCAATCAAGATTTAAGCCGTACCTGGAAAATGCGACAGCTGCATTTATCGCCACAGTACACCACCAATTTAAACGATATAATTACTGTTAAATGTCAAAACAACCACTAACATTCTTTATCCCAAAACCTCCCGATAATAGCTTTGGTGCTATCTACTTTGACACGGGAATCTCAGCGGGATTTCCTTCACCAGCAGATGATTTTAAACAAGAGCGCTTGTCATTAGACTCAGAATTAATCAAGAATAAAGAGGCTACTTTTTTTGCACGTGTAAGCGGCCAATCAATGATAGATGCGGGCCTTAACGATAATGATCTTTTGGTCATCGATCGCAGCCTTTCTCCCACCCACAATAGAATTGCAGTTTGTTTTTTGGATGGGGAATTTACGGTTAAACGCCTTAAAGTGGTAAGCGATGAGGTCTGGTTGCAGCCCGAAAACAAGCATTACAAGCCCATAAAAGTGACTCCAGAAAATGACTTTATTATTTGGGGTATTGTCACCAATGTCATTAAAAAAGTATAGTTTAAATTTCTTTTCGCAGCCTAGCGACAGGAAAGTCTAGCTGTTCTCTGTATTTCGCTACAGTTCTTCGCGCAATGGGATAGCCTTTTTCCTTCAATATTTTAGCGAGTTTTTCATCCGTGAGCGGCTTTTTCTTATCCTCCTCTACAATGACGGTTTTTAAAATACTTTTGATTTCCCGAGTCGAAACTTCTTCACCTTGATCATTGGTCATGGACTCGCTAAAGAATTCTTTGATGAGTTTGGTTCCATAGGGGGTGTTGACGTATTTGCTGTTTGCAACCCTGGAAACCGTAGAGATATCCATTTCAATTTCATCCGCAATGTCTTTGAGAATCATTGGCCGCAACTGCTCTTCGTCCCCCGATAAAAAATAAGCTTTTTGATATTGCATAATAGCACTCATAGTCAAATAAAGCGTTTGTTGACGCTGTCGAATGGCATCAATAAACCATTTGGCAGCGTCAAGCTTTTGCTTTATAAATTGCACCGCCTCTTTTTGCGCCTTAGATTTTTCTTTTGATGCTTTATAACCCAAAAGCATTTCATTGTAGGATTTCGAAATGTGAAGTTCTGGAGCGTTTCGAGCATTGAGCGTGAGGTTGAGTTCTCCTTCAACGATTTGAATGGTAAAATCTGGCACCACGTGCTCTACGGACCTTAAGTTGTTTGTATAAGAACTGCCGGGTTTTGGATTTAAACGTTCAATTTCTTGAATCGCATCTTTGAGTTGTGTTTCGTTTATATTGAATTTTTTTTGAAGCTTTAAATAATGTTTTTTAGTAAATTTTTCAAATGCATTTTCAATGATACGCGCAGCCATTTCAGTATCTGGGGATTGTGGCTTTCTTTTCAGTTGAATTAAAAGACATTCTTGAAGATCTCGTGCACCAACACCTGCTGGGTCAAGTTGTTGAACGACTTTAAGTGCTCGTTCGATGGTTTCAATATCTGTATAGATATTCTGCGTAAAGGCCAAATCGTCTGTTAAATCTAGTAGAGGCCTGCGAATATAACCGCTGTCGTCTATACTTCCAATTAGAAACTTAGCAATTAAATAATTTTCTTCTTCTAGGGGAAATGTATTGAGTTGATCTGTGAGTTGTTCAGTAAACGAGCTTCCCGAAGCATAGGGGATGGACTTGTCGTCTTCTTCAGCGCTGTAATTGTTTGCGCGCAATCTATAATCTGGAATTTCATCATCGCTGAGATAATCATCCACATTGATATCGTCTGCATTGATTTGGTCATTGTCTTGAATATGATCATCGCCATAGTCTGTTTCAAAGTCTTCGCTTTCGCCCTCTTTACCGCGTTCTAAAGCCATATTCTCTTCCAACTCTTGTTTGATCCGCTCCTCAAACGCCTGGGTCGGCAATTGAATCAGCTTCATCAACTGAATCTGTTGTGGCGACAGTTTTTGTGAAAGCTTAAATTGTAAATATTGCTTTAGCATTGCTTGTTTGGGTTTTTATAAATTTAAAAAAAACAATCTAGAATATTGAAACGCAACATTGTTTAATTTTTTTAAGCGCTGCCTTTTGAATTTTAAAAGTCTGCATTTTGTGGTGTTCTAGGATAGGGAATCACATCTCTGATATTATTCATTCCCGTAGCAAACATGACCAAGCGTTCAAAGCCCAAGCCAAAGCCTGAATGCACCGCGGTTCCAAAGGCTCTGAGGTCCAGATACCACCAAAGTTCTTCTTCTGGGATGTCGAGTGCTGCCATTTTTTCCTTGAGGACTTCAAGCCTTTCTTCTCGCTGCGATCCCCCTACGATTTCACCGATTCCTGGAAATAAAATATCCATGGCCCTTACGGTCTTTTCGTCCTCATTTAACCGCATATAAAAGGCTTTGATATTGGCGGGATAATCAAATAAAATCACAGGGCATTTAAAGTGTTTTTCTACCAAGAAGCGCTCGTGTTCACTTTGCAAATCAGCCCCCCATTCGTCAATTTGAAAATTAAATTTTTTCTTTTTGTTGGGCTTGCTATTTCTTAAAATATCAATGGCTTCTGTGTAACTGACTCGTTTAAAGTTGTTTTCAATTACAAAGTTTAATTTTTCAGTTAAACGCATAGGACTGCGCTCGTTTTGGGGTTTTGTTTTTTCTTCTTGTTCTAAGCGTTCTTCTAAAAAAATCAGGTCTTCGCTGTTGTGCTCAAGTATATAGCCAATCACGGATTTTAAAAAATCTTCTGCTAAATCCATATTGCCCTCAAGGTCCATAAAAGCAACTTCTGGTTCAATCATCCAAAATTCAGCAAGATGTCTAGAAGTGTTTGAGTTTTCAGCTCTAAAGGTGGGACCGAAAGTATAGACCTTTCCCAAAGCCATTGCATAGGTCTCGGCTTCAAGCTGCCCAGAGACCGTTAAATTTGTTTCTTTTCCAAAGAAATCTTTTGAGTAATCCACAGCTCCAGACTCTGTAAGGGGTGGGTTTTTGGGGTCTAAAGTAGTCACCCGAAACATTTCTCCAGCCCCTTCCGCGTCGCTACCTGTAATGATGGGGGCATGCATATAATTAAAGCCGTTTTGATGAAAATATTGGTGAATAGCGAACGAGAGCGAAGAACGCAAACGCATCACGGCTCCAAAAGTATTGGTTCGTGGGCGAAGGTGTGCTTGCTCTCTTAAAAATTCAAGGGAATGTCTTTTTGGTTGTAAAATTGTTTTGGAAACTAGTTCTGGATCCGCCTCTCCTAAAACAACAATTTCGGAAACTTGTATTTCTAATGTTTGTCCCTTGCCTTGGCTTTCAACGAGATCCCCTTTGACGTGCACAGCAGCTCCAACGCTGAGGCGTTTGAGAAGCGCGGCATCCATAGTTTCAAAATCTAAAACACATTGTAGGGGCTTTAAGGTTGATCCATCGTTTAGGGCAATAAAGCGATTGGCTCTAAAAGATTTTACCCAACCTTTAACCTCGACAACAGTGTGCTTTTTGCCGGAGGAAAATAATTCTGCTACTGTGCTTAGGATCATTTTTCAATATAATTTGTCACAAATATAGAACTTTAGAGGCATTGTTCAATCTTCTTCAATAGAATTGATTTTATCAGGAATGATTTTAAGTCGGGGTTCTTTTAAAACTTTTTTATTGGCGATGTTGCGCTCCAGCGATAGCAGAAGGACAGGAAGCAACAGTAAATTAGCCATCATGGCCAGCAATAAAGTCCCAGAAATAAGAGCCCCCAAGGCAACCGTACCTCCAAAGTTAGAGGTGATAAAAACTGAAAATCCAAAGAACAGTACAATGGATGTATAAAACATACTGACTCCTGTTTCTCTGAGTGCTGCAAAGACAGACTTTTTAATGCTCCATCGGCTGCCCATGAGCTCTTGACGGTATTTGGCTAAAAAATGGATGGTATCATCTACAGAAATTCCAAACGCAATGCTAAAGACGAGAATTGTAGAGGGCTTTATAGACACTCCAAAATAACCCATGACGCCAGCAGTGATCAAAAGCGGTAGTAGATTGGGAACCAATGAGATCACGATCATACGGAAAGAGCGGAACATATACGCCATAAAAAGTGAAATTAGCAAAATCGCCAAAGCAAGTGATAAGATTAAATTCTTTATAAGAAAATTAGTCCCTTTTTGAAAGAGAAAGGCTTTCCCAGTAATGGAAACCTCATAGCGGTTTTGGTCAAAAAGTTTTTTAATTTCTTTATTTAAAGTTTCTTCAATTTGATCCATCTGATCAATGCCTGAGTTTTTTATAAAGGTGGTAATGCGGGCATATTGACCTGTGGAATCAACATAATTTTGCAGTAACCCCACATCACTAGAAGTGTTTTTTGCATAGGAAAGAATAAACCCATTTTCTTGAGCGCTGGGCAATTGGTAATATTTTGGATTTCCATTATAAAATGCTTGTTTGGAATACTTTACCAAGTTGACAACCGAAACTGGATTCGAAAGCTCAGGAATGTCAATAATAAGCGCTTCCAAGGCATTCATTTTTTCTAAGGTAGCTGGCTTTAAAACCCCTTTTTTTCGCTTCGTATTAACTAAAATTTCAATTGGCATTACACCCTTGAATTCAGTTTCGTAAAATTCAATGTCTTTGTAAAATTCTGCATTTTTTGGCATGTCTTCTAAAAGACTTCCCGAGGTTTTGATTTGGTAAATTCCAATAATACTGACAACCAATAACAATATTGAAATTATATAAATAGCAATATTTTTTTGTTTGACAGTTTTTTCAATCCAGTCTCCCAGCTTATTGATCCAGTGTTTGTTGAGGTGTTTTAAATGTTTTTCTCTTGGAATTGGCATATAACTATAAATGATCGGTATGATAAACAGACACAACACAAAAATAACCATGATACTCAAGGATGCGACGGTCCCAAACTCGGTGAGCAAGGTGCTTTGTGTGATAACAAACGTAGCAAAACCAGATGCGGTGGTCGCATTGGTCATAAGGGTTGCGTTACCGACTTTCGCAATGACCCGCTGTAAAGATTTTGCTTTATTACCGTGCTTGTTCACTTCATGCTGGTACTTATTTATAAGGAAGATACAATTGGGAACACCAATGACAATAATTAAGGGTGGAATGAGAGCAGTGAGTACGGTAATCTCGTACTCTAAGAAGCCTAAAATACCAAAAGTCCACATCACCCCAACAATGACCACGCACATTGAGATAAATGTCGCTCTATAAGACCTAAAAAAGAAAAAGAAGATCAAAGAGGTGACTAAAATGGCAGCAATGATAAAAATTTCAATTTCATCAATTATATTCTGTGAATTTAGAGTGCGGACATAGGGCATTCCTGACACTCTCACATCGATGCCATAGCGATTTTCAAATGCGTCTATTTTTGGAATCAGATCTTGAACGATAAAGGTTTTTCTCTCCGCGGTATTTACAATAGATTTTTTTAAAAATATGGCAGAACGTATGGCTTTACCGTCTTTATTAAAAAGCACGTTGTCATAAAAAGGAAAATCTTTTAGCAAAGAACTTTTAAGCAATCCAAGATCTTCAACTGTTCTCAATGAGTCCTTTATAAATGGGATAAAATCGAACTGTTGTTTTTGTTTATTTTTAACTAGTTTTTTTAGATCCTGAAGGGTCACGACAGTTTCAACGTAGGGGTTGTTTTCAAAAGACTTTGACAGCCGGTTCCACGCATTGAGGTTTTCCACTGAAAAGAGAAGACTGTCCTTAACGCCTAAAACAATTAAATTCCCCTCTTCTCCAAAGATTTCTAAAAAATCATTGTACTTTAAATTTACGGGGTGGTCGTCTGGTAAAAGATTGGCCTCAGTATAGGTAAAACGCATTTTACTCCATTGCGTTGTCATCAGTAGTGTACACAATCCAATAAGGAGTAAAATAGCCAATCGATTTCGCAGGATAATGCTTGCCAAAGCATCCCAAAAGCGGGCTGAAAAAAGTTTAAACATACCTAATTTTGAAGTTGCTAAAGGTAGATAAAACCATTTGATTTTAAGAACAAAAACAGCCTACAATCACAAAAAAAATAAAATGATTTGTTTTTGGCAGTTCTATTGTTAAACCGTCAAAATTTCGTTTTCTTTTGTATTGAACAAGGCGTCGGCTTTTTTGATATAGCCATCGGTCATTTCTTGGATGTCAGTTTCTGTATTTTTTTTGAGATCTTCCGAAATGGTATCGAGTTTTTTCAATTCATTATTAGCCTCTTTTCGGGACCCTCTAATTGATATTTTGGCATCTTCCGCCTCTGATTTTGCTTGTTTGGCCAGCTCTTTGCGGCGCTCTTCTGTCAATGGCGGTACGTTGATAATGACGCTTTCTCCATTGTTCATAGGGTTGAACCCTAAATTTGCAGCCATGATGGCTTGCTCAATATCTTGTAGCATACTTTTTTCCCAAGGCTGAACAGTGATGGTCCTGCCGTCGGGTGTATTGACATTGGCCACTTGCGCCAAAGGTGTTTGTGTCCCATAATACTCCACAGTAACACTCCCAAGCATTGAAGGGCTGGCTTTTCCAGCGCGAATGTTTACAAATTGTTTTTCTAAATGAATCAGCGCTTTATCCATCGCTTCTTTTGTGCTGTCAAGAATAAATTCAATCTCTTCGTTCATATCGTTTTGATTAGCTTACGGTTGTTCCAATTGGTTCACCAGAAATAATTTTTTTAAGATTTCCTTTTTTGTTCATGTCGAAAACGATGATGGGCAATTCGTTTTCTTGACTCAATGTAAAGGCAGTGGTATCCATAACTTTTAAACCTTTTTTGAGCACATCGTCAAAGCTGATGTCATTATATTTACTTGCCGAAGCATCTTTTTCAGGGTCTGATGAATAAATACCATCAACACGCGTGCCCTTCAAAATAACATCTGCCTCAATCTCAATGGCTCTTAAGACGGCCGCAGAATCGGTTGTGAAGTAAGGGTTTCCAGTGCCACCACCAAAAATAACCACTCGGCCCTTTTCCAAATGCCTTAGGGCACGCCTGCGAATAAAGGGTTCTGCGACTTCATTTATTTTTATGGCAGACTGAAGTCGGGTCGCTACGCCGTTATTTTCTAAGGCACTTTGAAGTGCCAAACCATTGATAACAGTGGCCAGCATTCCCATGTGATCTCCTTGAACACGGTCCATGCCATTGCTGGCACCAGCAACCCCTCTAAAAATATTCCCGCCGCCAATCACGATGGCGACTTGAATCCCTTGAGCGACTGTTTCTTTGATTTCGTTTGCATACTCTGAAAGACGCTGCGGGTCAATCCCGTATTGGCGACTGCCCATTAAGGCTTCACCAGAGAGTTTTAATAAAATGCGTTTGTAAGCCATAAGTCTCTTGATTATTGAACAAATATAAGCAATATATCAAAAATTTTAGGTTGCAAGTTTATCATCTCATCTACAATTACAAATAAAAAAACCCTGTGTCATGACACAGGGTTTGTATTTTATAGCTAAAAATTTTAGCCCAGAGTCACTCTTTTGAATGCTGTTACTTGAACAGATCCATAAGAGGCCACATATTTCGCAACAGTGCTTTTTTCGTCTTTGATAAAATCTTGGTCCAACAAACACTGTTCTTTGTCTAAGGATGTATTATCAGAAATAAAACGCTCCATTTTTCCAGGTAAAATTTTGTCCCAAATTTGTTCGGGTTTTCCCTCTGCTTTTAATTGAGATTTTGCATTGGATTCTGCTTGCGCTAAGACCTCTGGAGTCAGTTGTGCCATTGAAATATACTTGGGGATGTTTTTTAGAGTTTTCCCCAACCTACCAAGCTCAATATTGTCTTTTTCAATAACAGCGATTCGCGCTTCCGTTTCAGAAGCCACGTAAGCGGCATCAAAATCTTTATAAGACAAAGTGGTCGCTCCCATAGATGCTACTTGCATGGCTAAATCTTTAGCCAAGGTCGCTGCATTATCTACACAGTCAGAAAGCCCAACAACCGCTGCAATCTTATTGATGTGTACATAAGCACCAACAAATGGGGCTTCAACTTTTTCAAAGGATTTAATGTCAAGTTTCTCTCCAATCACCCCCGTTTGCTCAATGAGCTTTTCGGCGACGGTCATTCCTCCAAAATCTGCATTTAAAAAGGCCTCTTTGGACTCAGAATTCAAGGCGATTTCTGCAAATTCATTGGCAAGCGCTAAGAAGTTTTCATTTTTTCCAACAAAATCTGTTTCACAACCCAAAACAATTGCAACCCCCATTGTATTACCAGCATTTATTTTGGCGATAGCAGCGCCTTCTGAGGAGTCCCGGTCCGCACGTTTCGCGGCTACTTTTTGTCCTTTTTTTCTTAGAACGTCGATGGCTTTATCAAAATCGCCTTCAGCTTCAACAAGCGCTTTTTTACAATCCATCATTCCAGCGCCAGTGGCTTTCCTGAGTTCATTTACTTCAGCAGCAGTAACTTTTATCATGATTTTAGTTTTAAAGAAAGTCGGAAAATTTAAAGAGTAAAAATGCTACGACTTTAAAGTTTGTAATTATTTTCAGTAAAAATTATTCTTCTTCTTTAGCGGCAGTCTCTGCTACAGCAGCGGTCGCCACTGCGGCTTTGGTTTGAGCTTTTGCCGTGGTTTCGGCCTCGCCTGACTTGCCTTCTTTTTCAGCTTTTCTTACTGCCAAACCTTCAATAACGGCTTCCGAGACAGTAGACATAATTTTATTGATGGACTTCGAGGCATCGTCATTCGATGGAATGACATAGTCTACCTGTCTTGGGTCCGAATTGGTGTCCACCATTGCGAAAATTGGAATGTTCAATTTTTGAGCTTCTTTGATGGCAATGTGTTCGCGCTTTATGTCTACAACAAATAATGCGCCTGGAAGTCGTGTCATTTCTGAAATCGAACCTAGGTTTTTTTCAAGTTTTGCTCTTAATCGATCTACCTGAAGACGCTCTTTTTTTGAGAGTGTGTTAAAGGTACCGTCCTTTTTCATGCGATCGATTGCCGCCATTTTCTTTACAGCTTTCCTGATGGTCACAAAATTTGTCAACATTCCACCGGGCCAGCGCTCAGTGATGTAAGGCATTTTTGCTTCAGAGGCTTTTTCAGCAACGATATCTTTTGCTTGTTTTTTTGTAGCTACAAAGAGAATCTTTCGTCCAGAAGCGGCAATTTTTGCAAGCGCTTTGGAAGCTTCTTCTAGTTTTGCGGCGGTTTTATATAAATTGATGATATGGATGCCGTTGCGCTCCATATATATAAATGGTGCCATATTTGGGTCCCATTTTCTTGTAAGGTGTCCGAAGTGGACACCATTGTCGAGGAGTTCTTTTACTTCTACTTGAGCCATTTTTGTGTTAGTTTACGTTCTGTTGAATTAGCAATGAACAATTGGCTAACTTAGGCCTTGTCCATTTAGATGCTAAACTATATCTTGACAACTTTAGATGTCATAGACAACAATAACTGGTTTATAATTAAATGTAAATTAACGCTTAGAAAATTGAAATTTCTTACGCGCTTTCTTTTGTCCAAATTTCTTACGCTCTACCATTCTTGGGTCTCGAGTGAGTAAGCCTTCTGGTTTTAAAATAATTCTGTTTTCTTCGTTGAGTTCGCACATGGCTCTCGACAAAGCAAGCCTTACAGCTTCTGCTTGTCCAGTAACACCTCCACCATAAACATTGACTTTTATATCAAAATTACCAAGGTTTTCTGTCAGGGCTAGTGGTTGATTGACCTTGTATTGAAGCGTACCAGTGGTGAAATAAGATTTAAAATCTTTATCATTAACAGTGATATTTCCCTTGCCTTTGGAAACATAAACACGCGCTACCGCTGTTTTTCTGCGACCAATTTTGTGAATGACTTCCATTAGTTTATAGCGTTTAGATTGATTGTTTTTGGCTGTTGAGCCTCATGAGCGTGACTGGTCCCAACAACCACACTGAGGTTGCGGAATAAACTGGCTCCTAATTTGTTTTTTGGCAGCATCCCTTTGATAGATTTTTCAACCAAGCGGGCAGGGTCTTTAGCGAAAAGTTCAGTTGCCGTTAAAGAGCGCTGACCCCCAGGGTAACCTGTGTAACGAATATAAGTTTTATCGTCCCATTTGTTTCCAGATAATTTGATTTTCTCAGCGTTGATCACAATGACATTATCTCCACAATCCACATGGGGTGTAAAGCTCGGCTTGTGCTTTCCTCTCAACAAAATGGCGACCCTTGAAGCCAATCGGCCCAATGTTTGTCCATCAGCATCCACTAAAACCCATGTTTTTTCACGAGTTGATTTGTTGGCTGAAATTGTTTTATAACTTAAAGTGTTCACGTTAATATGTTGTATTTATTATTATTCTTCTCTCAAAAAAGAGTTTGCAAACTTACAATTATAAATTGTTATTAACAAAATCTATTTTAGCTTATTTTTTCAACCAAAATGCGATTGATTGGCATTCCATTAGATTAGAGGCCTTTTGTCGTTAAACTTTTCTAAATTGCAGCTAAGATTTGCTTAGAGTCTAATATTTTTGAGCCTGTTTTAAAATTTGTGCAGACAAGAAGAAGAAAAATGAAAAAAATAGGTTGTGTAGTCTCCTTGCTTTTGTGCACGTTGTTTTCTCTGTCTTTAAACTCACAAGAAATCGCAAAGCAATATTTCACCAAACAAATTAACCCACAGCTCGCTCCAAAATTGGATGGCTTTTTAGACGATAGTATTTGGGATAAAGTAGAATGGGGTTCAAACTTTGTTGAAGTTAGCCCCGATGAAAACACCAGTCCAACCGAAGACACAAAATTTAAAATTTTATTTGATCAGAAGTATTTGTACGTCGCTTTGTTGGCTTTGGATTCTTCTCCAAATAGCATAACCCAACGGCTTTCTAGGAGGGATGGTTTTGAAGGTGACCGCATCAATGTGCTCATTGACAGCTACCACGATTTGCGGACCGCATTTTTGTTTACGGTCACTGCTGCTGGGGTACGCGGAGATGAAATTATCACCAATAATGGAGATGATTTTGATGACAGCTGGAATCCCATTTGGAGTGCAAAGGCTCAAATTATTAAGAATGGTTGGTCTGCTGAAATGAAAATTCCCTTAAGCCAGTTGCGGTTTGGAAATGACAATGAACAGCTTTGGGGTTTGAATGTCATTCGAAATTTGTTTAAAGAAAATGAATTGTCTGCTTGGAACCGCATCCCAGTGGGTTCAGCGGGCTGGGTCAGTCAAGCGGGAGAGTTAAGAGGATTGCGGGCATTAAAAGCCCAAAAACAGCTCGAAATTCAGCCTTTTTTAGCGGCTCAAAAAGAGACCTACAAAGCTGAAGTAGGAAATCCCTACAGAGATGGAAGTACTTCTAAATTAAATGCTGGTTTAGACGCTAAAATAGGGATCACCAACGATCTGACACTAGACCTCACTGTCAATCCAGATTTTGGACAAGTAGAGGCGGACCCTGCCGCGATTGCTTTGGATGGATTTGAAATCTTTAATAGAGAACAAAGGCCTTTTTTTGTCGAGAACAAAAACATCTTTGATTATCGCTTTGCAGACAATCGAAATAATTTGTTTTTCTCAAGACGTATCGGACGCAACCCTCAAATTTATACAGATACCCCCGATGGAGCCTATGCGGATCGCCCGACCAACACCACGATTCTTGGCGCTGCAAAATTTAGCGGTAAGACCAAAAACGGCTGGTCTATTGGCGTTTTGGAAAGTGTTACTTCTAAGGAATATGCAGAAATTAATGACAATGGCAGTATTTCAAATGCGCTTGTTGAACCCCTCACAAATTATTTTGTTGGTCGTATTCAAAAAGACATGAACCAACGAAACACTTTTGTGGGGGGGATTTTCACTGCCACCAACCGTTCACTTTCAGATAAGGACTCTGAACTTAGACAAGCGGCCTACACTGGAGGTTTCGATTTTAGGCACCAATGGGACAATAGAACTTATTTTTTTCAGTCTAACATTGTATTGAGTCATGTCAAAGGAAGCCCGGAAGCCATGCTTGCGACTCAAGAAAATCTAACACATTTGTTCAACAGGGTGGATGCAACCCATGTACAGGTCGATCCCAACAGAACCTCTTTGACAGGCACTGGAGGTATGGTTGAAATTGGTAAAGATGGTGGCCAAAATCTTAATTACAGTACGGGTTTTAAATGGTCTTCACCAGAGCTTGAATTGAATGATCTAGGATTCTTAAGACGTGCCGACTCAAAACTTCAATTTTTAAACTTAGAATATAAAACAGCTAAACCAGTTTCAGTTTTTCGCAATATCAATTTAGAACTCAATCAATTCGCCTCCTATGACTTTCAAGGGAATCACAACAGATCACAATATCAATTGAGAACGAGTTTCAGGTTTTTAAACAATTCACGGATCAGTTCATGGATTACACACAAACCTAGAATCTATGACAACTCGGCCCTTAGAGGCGGGCCTCGTTGGCGTTTTTCGGAACAAAACTCTAAATCCCTTTACTACAGATCCGACGAACGCAGAAAATTTTACACCAAGTTTGGAGTTATTCATTCAGAGTCTAAACAAAACGATATTTCTTTTTTAAAATTTGAACTAGATTTAAATTACCAATTGATGCCCGCTCTGAACTTTTCATTGTCCTCAGAGTTTTCCAAACGCCCCAACAAAACACAATATATTTCCCAAAAAGATTTTTTGAATGACAGACGTTATATTTTGGGGAGTATTGACCAAGAAACGCTTCGCACCACGCTTCGCATCAATTACAGTTTAAACCCTAATTTAAGCATCCAATATTACGCCCAACCATTTATTTCCAAAGGGCGGTATAAAGATCTTAAATATGTCACTAATGCGACAGCCAGCCGCTTAGAAGACCGTTTCCAAATATATGATCCATCCCAAATACAATTTGATCAAAACAATTATTATTTTGACGATGATATGGACGGCCAAACAGACTATAACATTCAGAATCCAAACTTTTCAGTGGTTCAGTTCAACTCTAATTTGGTTCTGCGCTGGGAATACATTCCTGGCTCTGAATTGTTTTTGGTGTGGTCTCAAGGGATAAGAACCAATATTTCTACAGAAACTGAACTCATTGACGGTTTTGAGACTGGTATCTTAGACCAACAACCTCAAAATATTTTTCTCGTCAAAGCAACCTACCGCTTTATCAATTAAAGGTTTGCCTAATTGTTCAATTTTTTCTTAATGTTTTATATTGATTTAGATAGAATTAAGAATTATCTTTGTGAATCTAAAAATTGGATTTCAACGCTATGGCCCAAAATGTTGTCACTTCTAAAGTTTCTATAAGTCTTTTGAGCGATTTCAAAACAATTACAAAAATGGGCTTGTCCCTAAGTGTTGTTTTCTCTTGTCTGGCCGGTTATTTATTGGCTGCAGATACCATTAATTATTCTGTTCTTTCTTTACTCGCCATTGGAGGGTATTGCATGGTAGGCGCTTCCAATGTATTTAATCAAATTATTGAAAGAGATTTAGACGCCCTCATGGATCGCACCAAAAATAGGCCCCTTCCAATGGGTAGAATTTCAGTTACAAACGCATTTATCCTAGGGACACTACTCACAATTATTGGGTTGACTATTTTATACAACATTAATCCTCGCACCGCCATGTTTGCGGCCGTTTCAATTTTTATTTATACAAGCATATACACCCCCTTAAAACAAAAAACAGCACTTTCTGTTTTGGCTGGCGCCATCCCTGGCGCCATCCCTTTTATGCTGGGCTGGGTCGCCTTTACAGGTCGTTTTGATTTGGAACCTGGGATCTTATTTATGATGCAGTTTTTTTGGCAATTCCCTCATTTTTGGGCTATCGCCTGGATGCTAGACGAAGATTATAAAAGAGCGGGTTTTAAAATGTTACCAACAGGAGCTAAGGACAAAGGGACAGCGCTTCAAATTATTGGTTATATATGCTGGACACTTATAATTTCTTTGGTTCCTATTTTTAGTTTTACAGGAAGTTTAGAACTTTCGCTTTATGCTGCACTGCCAATTTTACTCATTGGCATGGGATTTTTATATTATGGATTTAAGCTTTTTAAAAATCAAACAAATATCGCTGCAAAAAAACTGATGGCGGTTAGTATTGTATATTTAATGAGCATGCAACTCATTTATGTTTTAGATAAATTTATTTAAAAGTTATGGATTTAACTCAAGGAACTACAAAAGAAAAAAAAGGCCGTGCAAAAAAGATGATGTTGTGGTTTGGCATTGCATCTCTTATCATGTCATTTGGGGGCTTGACAAGTGCTTTTATTGTAAGCAGTACGCGTGAAGATTGGCTCTTCAATTTTAAATTACCTGAATCTTTCACTTACAGTACACTCATTATTTTCTCTAGCAGTATCGTACTTTTTATATCCAAAAAGGCTCTAAAAAAAGAACAGTATTTTTTAAGTTTAGCCACACTAATAGGAACTTTTATATTGGGTCTTGCATTTATATTTACTCAGTTTTCTGGGTTTAATGAACTCATTGCATCGGGTTACAATTTTACGGGCCCAACCAGCAATATAACGATGTCTTATATTTATGTCATTGCGGTGGTCCATATCTTGCATGTTGTAGCGGGTTTGATCAGCCTCAGCGTGACAATAATTAACCACTTACAAAGCCGCTATAGCCCATCAAAAATACTAGGTTTTGAACTCGCGGCAACCTTTTGGCATTTCATTGATATTTTATGGTTGTATCTCTTTTTCTTTTTATATTTCTTTAACAAAATAAATTGATTATTTTTGCGGAACTCAAAACAACTTTTCACCTATGAATTCTACAACAGTTAGTACAGGTACAGAGGAAACTACTTGGGGTGGTGGCAACCGACCACTCAAAGCGAGTTATGGGAAAATGATGATGTGGTTCTTCATTGTTTCGGATGCCTTGACTTTTTCTGGTTTTTTGGCCGCTTACGGTTTTTCTAGATTTAAATTTATTGACTATTGGCCTATTGCAGATGAGGTCTTTACTCACGTGCCGTTTCTTCACGGTCAAGAATTGCCCATGATTTACGTGGCATTTATGACCTTTGTTTTGATCATGTCTTCTGTCACTATGGTATTGGCCGTTGATGCGGGACATCAAATGAAAAAAACCAAAGTGATTTGGTATATGTTTTTTACCATCATAGGTGGGGCTATTTTTGTGGGCTCTCAAGCTTGGGAGTGGGCCACCTTTATTCAAGGCGACTACGGAGCGGTCCAGACCAAAGGCGGAAATATTTTACAATTTGGGACCTATAAAACAATTGGTGGCGAAGATGTCTTTAAAAGAGTTTCTGTTGAAGAATTTGCGGTAGCTGCTTACACGGATCGCACTCAACACGAGAGCAAAACTGGAGTTTGGTTCACTAGCGAAGGAAGTTTACCAACCTATACCGTAAACGATGTTTATAAAGGACTGGAATCCAATCCCAATATTCTTGTTCGCACTCAAACCATCAATGCTGAGGGAGAAAAAACGGTCTTATCTAGAGAAGAGTCTTTGAGGCAGCTAAAAACAAATGGAAAACGCTATGTTAAGGGCGCCAATTTAGAGGCCAATGAATATGGCGCACCACTATTTGCAGATTTCTTCTTTTTTATAACAGGTTTCCACGGTTTTCACGTCTTGTCTGGTGTGGTGATTAATATTATTATCTTTTTTAATGTAATTATTGGTACTTATGAGCGTCGGAAAAACTATGAAATGGTTGAAAAAGTAGGCCTTTACTGGCACTTTGTAGATTTAGTTTGGGTTTTTGTATTTACTTTCTTTTACCTTGTTTAAACATAACTTTTAAAAATGGCAGAACACGCACACAAATTAGAAATTTTTAGGGGCTTGATTAAATTCAAATCCAATACCCAGAAAATATGGGGCGTTCTTTTGTTGCTTTCAGTTATCACTGCAGTCGAAGTGGTTTTAGGGATCTACAAGCCTGATATTTTAATGGTGCCTTCAATCCAAGCTTTTGAAGGCGGGCTTGGTGCAACGCTTCTAAATATTATTTTATCTCCATTTATTTACACAAAAAGTCTGAACCTGATCTTTATTGTTCTGACTGTTGTTAAAGCCTATTATATCACTTGGGATTTTATGCACATGCGCGATGAAACAAAATCTCTTAGGCGCTTGGTCGTCTGGACTGCTGTTTTTTTGATTTGTTATCTAGTGTTTATTTTACTTCAAGAAGGCGGTTATATCGAATCGGTCTATACTGAGGGTTTTATCAAAAGAGACTTTTAAAGCCAGCCACTTTTTTAAAACCCATTATCAGCATTCTTAATTTTAGCTACTTATAAAAAAAGTGTTAAAACTAGTTAATGAGTTTATAGGCTCGCCCTTATTAGTTAATTTTACATTCTAAATCCAATACCAATGTTCGATTTAAATCTCCAAAATACCCTAAGAAAAGACAGAGATAAGCACATTAGCAGTGAAGATCTGAAAGATATGATCCAAGCTATTTTTGACCAGAAAGAAGCAATTAAGTCTCGAGTCAAATCTACCCTTGAGACCCCCAACAACTCTTATGTTAATACCCTAACTTTTGATGCCTTAGATCTCGATAAAATATTTCATATAGATTCTATCAAAAAGTTATGTATCAACTATCGCCTTCGGTTTTTGGATACCCATTTATTCAAAGGGGAATATCCCAAAGAGCTCTACAGCATCATTCCAAACCTTGAAAACGACCACAAGATTCAATTGAAAGATTTTAAAATCATGGCACCTTCCAAACTTTTCAGATTAAAAACCAAAGAGGACCCCTTATTGTTTGTGCCCATTGGCAATGGTTATTATTATTTAGTCCACAAATGGGGAGAAGATTTAAAATCTTACAGGAAGATATTGGTTTGGCCATTTAAAAATATCAATACTTTAATTTTTACATCCATCATTTTAAGTTTATTATCGACGGCTATAGGCTCTGCCTTTTTTAATGATTTTTCTGACACTCAGTTATTGGTGATTTTTATTTTTAACATCAAAACATTTGTCTTCGTTACATTCTATCTACTGTTTATGATGCGCAAGAACTTTAATGAGTCCATTTGGAACAGCAAGTATAAAAATTAAGAATATATTATAATTTGAAGACGGACGTTTAAGTCCGTCTTTTTTATTTTTGCCAAATGTCAATATCTAAAATTAAAAAGCCGCTGGTATTATCAATCCTGTTTTTTTTACCGGTACTCTTTCTTTTGTTCTTATATCCCTCCAAGCACAATTATGAAACTTTGGACGTTGTCAGGGAAAATATTCCAGAACTCTATAATTTCAAAACATTGGAAGGCGACAGTGTTCGTTTGGAAAATCATCTCACAGTTCTTGCATTTTTTGGCAAGACGCCCATGGAAGATGCTACAAATGCCCTTAACTTAAAGGAACTTATTTATGATAAATTCTTGGGATTTAAACGCTTTCAGGTATTGGCTTTGGTCCCCCACTCCGCCAAGCGCCAATCTATGGATTTAAATAAAGAACTCAATGCCTATCTGCCATTGGAATATTGGAAATTTGCTTTTGGGTCTGATGATGCCATAAACGAAGCCTACAAAAGCCTTCAAATAGAAAGCCCTCTTAGTACAAACCTAGCTTCAGCTAGTGTATTTGTTGTTGATAGAGAAAGGCATCAAAGAGGCAGACTAGACGATCGTACAAAATCTGAGATTGAAGCTGGCTCAGCGGTTTACTCCATGGCTGCTTACAATGTTCTAGATGTTTCTGATTTAAAAAATAAAATGAGTGACGATATCCGTATTTTATTTACTGAGTACCGTCAAAAACGAAAGGGAAATTTCAGTTCAACGACGCGAAGAGCCAACGATTTAAAGCAATGAAAAAGACAGAATATTCATATGTTGGTATTGCCTTTATCATATTGGTATTTGGGATGATTTTTATTCCTAAAATTGTTGACCGCATTAGCGAGGGTGATATTGAGAGAACAGAAAGTCGCAGTCAAAACTTAATGCTTCAACCCAAAGACATCGCCCCACTTTCCTATTTAATTATCAATGGCGAGCGCAAAAAGGTTATGCCGTTTCGCTTCACCAATCAAGCAGGAGACATCATATCCAATAAAGATTTTGAGGGGAAGGTTTATTTGGTTGAATTTTTTTTTACGACATGCCCAACAATTTGTCCAATAATGAACCAAAACTTGGCAGACATTCAAAACACTTTTCCCAAACGCTCTGATTTTGGCATTGCTTCCATCACCATCAATCCAGATTACGATACTGTTGAGGTGCTAAAGAAATACGCCAACGAATACGGCGTTACCCATCCAAATTGGCATTTTTTAACCGGAGATCAAGAAGCCATTTATGACTTTGCCAATGATGGGTTTAATCTTTACGCCGCAGCAGTTGAAGGCGCCCCAGGCGGCTTTGAACACTCCGGGAATTTTGCCTTGATTGATAAATTGGGCTATATTCGTTCACGTACAGATGCCTTTGGAAATCCGAAGATATATTACAAGGGTACCATTGGGCAAAAAGAACAGCTGAATGATGAAGGGGAGCTGGAGGAAATTTCAGCACTTAAAGAAGATATTTTAAAACTACTTGATTATGAGTAAAACAACAAAATTAAATCCAAAGCAATTAAAACTCTGGGCCAATATTGTCAGCATTGCAATTCCGATTGTTGTAGCCATCCTTTTTACCGTAAGGCTTCCCAATGTTGAGCCACTCTCTTTTTTACCCCCCATTTACGCTGCTATCAATGGAATTACTGCGCTTAAGCTAATTGCTGCCTTAATTTCTATAAAAAGCAAAAAAATATTATTGCACGAAATTCTTATGAAAACCGCCATTTGTTGCTCGGTTGTATTTCTTCTGATGTACGTGGCCTACCACATGACGAGTGATCCAACGCCCTATGGTGGTGAGGGAGCTTCAAGACTCATTTATTACGTTATTTTAATCTCACATATACTCCTTTCAATCATTGTTATTCCTTTGGTGTTGCACAGCTATTTAAGAGCTTATTTAGGAGACTATAAGGCGCATAAAAAAATTGTGAAATACGCTTATCCAGTATGGCTTTATGTCGCGATTACAGGTGTGATTGTTTATTGTATGATTTACCCTTACTACACCTAAATAATTTGACACGTTTTACTACATATTTATTTTTGCTTTTTTGGGGGTTTTACAGCTATGGTCAATGTGCCATGTGTAGGGCTGTTTTAGAAAATGAGGCAGGCCAAACAACTGCAAAGGGCGTTAATGATGGCATTGTTTATCTCATGTTAATTCCCTATGTTTTGATAGGCGGCCTGGCTTTTTTTACCTATCGCCATTTTAAGAAACTTTCAAAAAAGTCTAAAACCCCTTGAAATTAAAAAAATCTTTAAAACCAACATTTAAGGCTTTTAATATTTTTTGAAGCGTTAGCAATGTGATGTTTCTCTTGCCATTTTCGATATTTGTATAACTTCCAAAATCCATCTTGCAGCGTGCAGCGACGGCTTTTTGGGATAAATTTTTATTTTTTCTTAGATATTTTAAACGGCGACTTGTAGAGTTAAGCAGTTGTTGTTTTGATTTTATAGAGCTCATAAGCAGGAATTTAGTTTAGAAAATTCATTGAATGGCCTTAAGTTTGGGACAAACACTTATGCACATATTTAAATATAGATAAAAATCATTAATAATGGAGCAATAAAATATTGATATCAATTCTCTTGCCAAAATTGTAACAAAAAGAAATTTTCACCGTCCTAAACATACACTTAAATAAAGTTAGAAATGCTCAAAATTGAAAAGCTCCATAAATCTTATCCCATAGGCGATTCCAGTCTTCATGTTTTAAAGGGGATTGATTTGTCCGTTGAAAAAGGTGAAATGGTGGCGATCATGGGATCTTCTGGTTCAGGGAAATCTACGCTTCTCAACATTATAGGAATGTTAGACGAAGCGGATCGCGGGGACTATACTTTAGATGAAGTGCCCATTGAAAATCTAAGTGAAAAAAAAGCGGCAATATACCGAAACAAGTTTTTGGGATTTATATTCCAATCCTTCAACCTAATCAATTATAAAAATGCCCTCGAAAATGTTTCTTTGCCTTTATACTACCAAGGTTTAAAAAGGAAACTCAGACAAGAAAAGGCTAAGTTTCATTTAGAAAAGGTTGGTCTTTTAGATTGGGCTTCACATTTGCCAAGTGAGCTTTCAGGAGGCCAAAAACAGCGTGTGGCGATTGCCAGAGCCCTGGCTTCTGAGCCTAAACTTTTATTGGCTGATGAGCCCACAGGGGCCTTGGACAGCAATACGTCTTGTGACATCATGGCCTTTCTTCAGCAGCTCAACGATGAAGGCAAAACAATTTTAATCGTAACACATGAACAAGATATTGCGAATATGTGCAAGCGAATTATTCGCTTAAAAGATGGGATTATTATGGAAGATAATTTAATAAAACAACACAGAGTGATTGCCGATGTTTGATGTAGATTTTTGGCGAGAAATATTTCAAAGTATCGACAAAAACCGAACCCGAAGTTTACTTTCTGGTTTTACGGTTGCCTTTGCGATATTACTGTTTACAGTCCTTTTTGGATTGGCCAATGGGCTTAATAATTTTTTTTCTGAGGCTTTTGTTGACGACGCTGCCAATTCTATTTTTATTCGAAGTGGTCGTACCACCAAAGCGCATAAAGGGCTTCAGTCAGGCCGCCGCATTCAGTTTAAAAACAAAGATTATGATTATATCAAATCAGATTTTGATCCCAGTGTAGAGTTTATAACTGCGAGAATTTACCGCAATGTTGCTGCGAGCTATAAAAATGAAAAAAACAGCTATTTATTAAGAGCCGTTCATCCAGATCACCAGTATTTGGAAAAAACAAGAATGACACAAGGACGCTATCTTAACCAGCGCGATATGCAAAGTCGCACCAAGGCCATTGTCATTGGCGACTTGGTACGACAAGATTTATTTCTCAAGGATGAGAATGTCATTGGCGAATACATCAATTTAAGTGGAATATTGTATAAAGTGGTAGGTGTCTTTAAAGATGATGGAGGCGATGATGAAGAGCGCATTATTTATATGTCGCTTACAACCGCACAACAAATCTATGGGAACAATGATTATGTCGATCAAATTAATCTTACATACAATCCCGAAATGGATTACAATCAAGCAATTGATTTTGGTCTGGATTTAGAACAACAACTGAAAGAACGCTTTACGGTCGCCAAAAATGACCAAAGAGCGATTCGGGTCTTTAATATGGCCATGCAAAATAAGGGGATTAACCAAATGACCTCGGTCCTTGGGATACTCATTTTAATCATTGGATCTGGTACTTTAATAGCGGGCATAGTCGGCATCAGCAATATTATGATATTTATTGTCAAAGAAAGGACTAAAGAAATTGGCATTCGAAAAGCGCTTGGTGCTTCGCCCAAGGCCATTGTGGCACTCATCATAACAGAATCTATTTTAATCACAACTTTAGCAGGTTATTTTGGGCTGGTGCTTGGCGTCGGTTTTTTGGAGTGGATCGGTCCCAGTTTAAAACAATACTTTATAACGGACCCTGGGGTGAGTCAAAGCTTGGTCATAACCGCCACAATCACTCTTATTACCGCAGGTGGAATCGCAGGCTATTTACCAGCCAAAAAGGCCTCAAAAATCAAACCTATAGTCGCTTTAAGAGATGAATAACCCTATTAAATTTTTATTTGAAAGCGATACCTGGAAAGAGGTTTATGAAAGTGTGACTAAAAACAAGGTTCGCACTGCCATTACAATGATTGGTGTGTGGTGGGGAATTTTATTGCTTATTGCTCTTTTGGGTGCTGCAAGAGGTATGGAAAATTCATTCAATAGAATTTTTGGTGATTTTGCGACCAACAGTGTCTTTATTTGGGGCCAGAGCACCAGCATGCCTTTTAAGGGATATCAAGAGGGTAAAGCCGTTCGGCTTAAATTGTCTCATGTACATAAAATTGAAGAGAATATCGAGGGTGTAGAACTCGTAGTCCCTAGAAGCCGCCGTCAAGCCTTCGTCGTTCGCAATTTTCTTTCTGGCAACTATGGAGTGAATGGCGATTATCCCATGCTAGATCAAATACAAAAGAAAAAGATGATGAATGGGCGATTTATCAATCAAAACGACATCAATTTAAAGCGAAAGGTGGCGGTGATTTCAGAAGATGTATATAAACAGCTTTTCGAAAAAGATGAAGACCCCGTTGGCGGTTACATTCAAATGAACAGCATTAATTTTACGGTGGTTGGTGTTTTCCAAAATGAAAATGTTGACATGGGGCCTTCCAGCGACATTCACATTCCTTTTACCACTTTTCAACAAATTTATAACCAAGGAGATCGGATTGGATGGATGGTTGTTACTGGCAAAGCGGAGAACAATATCAAGCAAATTGAGGAAGATATCAAATTGCTGCTGCGCAACTTAAATAAAATACATCCTCGCGATAAAAGAGCCTTGGGAAGTTTTAACCTCGGTAAAGAATTTGCAAAGGTCACGGGTTTTTTAACAGGAATGCAATTTTTAACATGGTTTGTTGGGATTGCAACCCTAATTGCAGGAGTTTTCGCTATCGGCAATATATTATTGATTACAGTCAAAGAGCGCACCAAAGAAATTGGGGTTCGTCGCGCTCTGGGTGCCACCCCTTTTGAAATAAAGCGGCAGATTGTCGTAGAAGCGGTGTTTTTAACCATGATCTCAGGTATATTGGGCATCATTACAGGGGGATGGATTCTAATTGTGATCGATAAAACTTGGGGTCAAGGCGATGATGCCATGCTAGTCAATGCATCAGTTTCCATTGGGGTTGTATTTATAGCCTTGGCAGTACTGGTGTTTTTAGGGACTTTGATAGGCTTGATCCCCGCCTTTAAAGCAACCAGCGTTAAACCTATTGAAGCATTAAGAGAAGAATAATTAAATTTAAACAATGAATAAAACAATAAAAATTATATTGGGAATCGTCTTGCTAATCCTCTTTGTATTTGTATTAAAATACTTTAAGGATTCCAATGCAAAAGACATCATAGATTATAAAACAGAGTCACCTTTTTACACCTCTTTGGATACAAAAATCGTTGCCACAGGAAAGTTAAATCCAGAGGAGGAAATTGAGCTTAAACCTCAAATTTCTGGTATTGTCGATAAGATTTTAGTGGAAGAGGGAGATCTGGTTCAGAAAGGGGATTTAATTGCTAAAATCCGAGTGGTTCCCAACGAACAAGCATTGGTCAGTGCACAAAGCCGTATCAAAACTACAAAATTCACATATGACAATGCCAAAACCCTTTTTAACCGCAATAAAGCACTTTATGAAAAAGGCGTCATTTCAAGACAAGATTTTGAAAACAACGAGCTGAGTTTAAATCAAGCTGAAGAAGGCTATCTACAAGCTCAAAACGACTATCAAATTATCAAGCAAGGATCAATTTCTGGTGGGGGATCTGCCAATACCAATATCGTTGCACAAATATCGGGAACGATTTTACAAATTCCCGTCAGAGAAGGGGATCAAGTGATTCAAAGTAATAATTTTAATGCAGGAACGACCATCGCCACTATCGCCGATATGCGTCAAATGATTTTTGAGGGTAAGGTCGATGAATCTGAGGTCGGTAAGCTAGAGGAAGGCAAAGCGATTAGCGTTGTTCTCGGCGCTTTGGATGAGAAGGAGTTTCCTGCTAAATTAACATTTGTAGCCCCCAAAGGCATTGAGGAAAATGGCGCTGTTCAATTTGTAGTCAAAGCCGATGTAGCGGTTGAATCTAGCAGTATGATTCGCGCTGGTTACAGTGCCAACGCAGAGATAGAGGTTGCCAGTAAAGACAGTGTTTTGGTGGTTAAGGAGGCCTTGCTTCAGTTCAACAGAATTACCGAAAAGCCTTATGTTGAAATATTAAAAACCGATGGAGACTTTGTAATAAAAAATGTTGAGATTGGTATTTCAGACGGAGTCAACGTAGAAATTATTGAAGGTGTACTGCTGTCTGACGAAATAAAAGTTTGGAACAAAGCCATTGACGAAAACAATGAAGACGAAGAAAATAACGATGAAGAATAACCCTCACAAACCCATGAAAAATTTATTTACAATTCTTTTTCTTTTAGGAACTTTAAACAGTTTTGCTCAAAAAAAATGGAGCCTAGAGGCCTGTATCAATCACGCACTTGAAAATAATATCAGTGTGAGGCAAAGTCAAAATACACTGCTGAGCAACGATCAAGATATACAGGCAGCCAAGGGGAATTTCTTGCCATTATTGGGCATTAATGGCTCTCAGCGTTTGAACTTAGGGAACGTACAGGTTTTCGATGGACAGTTTTTAGATCGAACTTTCCATTCAACCAACTTTGGTGTAAATATTTCTCAAACAGTTTTTAACGGTTTTCGAAACACCAATATTTACAAGCAGTCAATTATTAACAAGGCGGCCAACGAAGAGGCCTATAAACGCATCCGGGACAATGTTTCACTCAATGTTGTTAACTCCTATTTAAATGTGTTGCTCAACAAAGAGAATTTGAGAATAGCAGAGACACAGTATAATTTTTCGTTGGAGCAGCTTGAACGCGTTAAAGAATTGGTGGCGGCTGGGACACAACCAGAGGCCAATGTGTTTGATGCAGAGGCAACTTTGGCAAATGATGCACAGCTCCTAACAGTTGCTCAAAACAACGATGCTTTATCACTCTTATCTTTGTCTCAAGTTTTACAAGTACCCTTTGAAGGTTTTGAAGTACAACTCATCGCCCTTGACACTCCCTCTGAATTGCTGATGTACAACGATGTTAAACCTATATTAGAATACGCTTTTGATAACAGAAGTGAGATTAAGTTGGCAGAAAAAAATATTGAAGCCGCTAAGTTGGGAGAGGAAATTTCAAAAAGTGGATTTTACCCCACACTAAGCTTGAGTTATGGCCTGAATACGGGGGCTAATTTTTCCAATCTCAGCAATGATAATTCTTTTTTTCAGCAAATCAATGACAATAGAGGGCATACCTTTGCGTTGAATCTAAACATCCCTATTTTTTCTAGATATCAAAACAAGACCGCTGCCGCTAAAGCCAACATTCAAGTTGAAAATAACAATTTGGCACTCGAACAAGCAAAAGTTGATCTAGAAAGCAACATTCAACGTGCTTTCACAGACGCTAAAGCCGCTTTAAAAACCTATGTTTCATCTCAAAAATCAGTTGCAGCGCGTCAACTCTCTTTTGACAATGCCCAGGAACGTTACAATATTGGAGCGCTAAATACTTTAGATCTGGAACAAAACAGAACCCAATTGGTCAATGCCCAATCCACATTGATTCGCGCCAAATATGATTTTCTTTTTAAAACCAAAGTCCTTGATTTTTATCTCGGTAAACCTTTAAATTTGTAAATGGCTTGTATTTTAAATATTGAGACTTCAACAACCAACTGTTCTGTGGCCCTTTCACAAGATGGGGAGCTCATCGCTTTAAAAGAGGACAATAATCTGCAATATTCTCACTCTGAGCGGCTTCACCTTTATATTGATGAGGTTATCAATATAGCGCAGGTTTACCAACATAAAATAGATGCCGTTGCCGTTAGTATGGGGCCTGGGTCTTACACGGGATTGCGCATTGGTGTTTCTGCGGCTAAAGGCCTTTGTTTTGCATTGGACCTTCCTTTGATTGCGGTTCCTACTTTAGAGGTATTGGCACGGAAAATAAATGTCAATGCTGGCTGTATTATTCCTATGCTTGACGCCCGACGTATGGAAGTTTACTCCCAAGTTTTTGACGCTAAACACCATCCTATTGAAGCCCTATCTGCTCAAATTTTACAACCTGATTCCTATTTGAATTTCCTAAACGGACAAGCGGTGTATTTTGTTGGAAATGCCAATAACAAAGCCAAAACACTTATCAACCATCCGAATGCAAATTTTGAAAGCCAGCTGCCCTCTGCTGAACAAATGTGTGGTTTGTCACACAAGAAATTTATAAATCATGACTTTGAAGATCTGGCATATTTTGAACCTTTTTATCTAAAAGATTTTATTGCCACCCCCCCTGGGAAAATATAAAGCGAAAGATTGTACCTTTGGGGTTTAAAATTTATGTATGAAGCTCGTTATTGTACCAACGCCGATTGGAAATCTTGAGGACATGACAATGCGTGGGATTTCGACATTAAAATCAGTGGATTTGATTCTTGCAGAAGACACTCGAACTTCCGCCAAGCTTCTCAAGTATTTTGACATTTCTACCCCCATGAAATCCTACCATATGCACAACGAGCATAAAATTTTAAAGGGCATCATTGAAAAATTAAAAAGTGGCCTGCAAATCGCCCTTATTAGTGATGCGGGAACTCCTGCCATTTCTGACCCCGGGTTTTTACTCGTTAGAGCCTGTGTAGCGGAGGGAATTGCATTGGAATGTCTGCCTGGAGCGACGGCTTTTGTTCCTGCGCTTGTTAATTCTGGTCTCCCTAACGACCGCTTTGTCTTTGAAGGATTTTTACCCTTAAAAAAGGGCCGCCAAACGCGGCTTAAGTTACTCGCCAATGAGCCTCGAACAACCGTACTTTACGTAAGCCCTCATAAACTCCAAAAGACACTGCAAGACATTGCTTTATACTTTGGGCCAGAGCGCCGTATTTCTATTTCTCGTGAGCTAAGCAAAGTCTATGAAGAAACAAGACGAGGTTCGGTTCAATCTATTTTAGAACACTATACAAAGCACCCAGCCAAAGGAGAAATTGTGGTTGTAATATCAGCCGCATCAGAAGCTTAAGATTCACTGTGCTTTCCCTTGTCCCAACCCTGTTTTGCCAAGTAGGTATTTCCACTTTCTATCGCTCCTTCTTCAATGCTTGTGCCCATAGAATCATTCCAGCGGTTTAGGTATCCAAAAAGTGAAATGACGCCCAGCATTTCAACTATTTCCCCTTCATTCCAATAGGTGTACAATTGTTCCTTTAGAGACTCGTCTACCGCATTGGGAATAACGGAGGCTGCCAGACTAAAATCTAATGCGACACGCTCTGCCTCACTAAATGCCGCATGTGTTTTATATTCCCATAGGTGGTTAAGTTTTTCTTTTTCTGCGCCATAGCGTGCGGCAGCTCGTATGGCGTGGGCTTGGCAATAACGACAACCACTGGCATTGCTGCCAACCCAAGCCATCATCCGTTTCAAAGCGGATGTAACACGCCCTTTGTTGGACATGACTGCTTTATTCAAGTTAATAAAGGCCTTGCTGATTTCTGGGCGGTGTTGCATTGTAAGCACTGAATTTGGGCAAAAACCCAAAGTTTCATTAAAAAAATTCGCCAGTGCTTTTGTTTCTGTATCATGATCGGGTTTTAAAGGTTTGACGAGTGGCATTTTTAAAATTTTTAATAGTATTTTTGAGTGAACAAGAAACAAAAATATTTTTATTATGGCCCATAAAACCACCACCCATTGGAGAGGGGGTATGCTCTTTGAGTCTGACAATCCAAGCGGCAACAACGTTTTGATGGACACAAAACAAACAGCCGGACCTTTACAAAAGGGCCTATCTCCCAAAGCAATGATGTTGTCTTCGCTGGCAGGATGTTCTGGAATCGATATTGTTGACATTCTAAAAAAAATGAAGATAACAGAATACAATTTAAAAATTGTTGCAGAAGGAGAATTGACAGGCGAACATCCAAAATACTACCATACTGTGGCTGTTGATTATTTTTTTTCTGGGCCTAAACTCGATAAAAAAAAATGCCGACGCGCGGTACAACTCTCCGTAGAAAAATACTGTGGCGTGATGGAAATGTTTCGAAAATTTGCAAATGTCAAGACTCAAACTCATTTTAATTCTAATTGAGCATGCGTTGGACACTCAAACCCAATCCTGAAAAAAGTCGCGTCCAGCAGTTGGCAGTGGCATTGGGTGTAGATCTTCCCATTGCCCGTCTTTTGGTTCAACGTGGTATAGAAAATTTTGATCAAGCCAAGGATTTTTTTCGCCCACAGTTGCGAGACTTGCACGACCCATTTTTAATGAAGGATATGGACAAGGCGGTGGCGAGGATTCAGCGTGCATTGTCCAATAAAGAAAGGATTTTAGTTTATGGAGATTACGACGTAGATGGCACCACTTCAGTGGCTTTGCTAGCTTCTTATTTGGAAGGCAAAACTTCTGAAATTACCACCTACATCCCTGACCGATTTACGGAAGGATACGGTGTCTCGCAGCAGGGAATTGACTATGCTTTTGACAATGATTTAAGTCTTATTATTGCTTTGGATTGCGGGGTTAAGGCCATTGAAAAAGTACAGTACGCCAAAGACAAAGGAATTGATTTTATTATCTGTGACCACCACCGCCCTGCAGATAAATTACCGGCTGCCGTTGCGGTATTAGACCCCAAACGCTCAGACTGTGATTATCCGTTTAAAGAACTTTGTGGTTGTGGTGTCGGCTTTAAACTAATTCAAGCCCTTGGGCAAAAATATAATGAATCCATTGAAGATTTAATGCCTTATTTAGATCTAGTTGCCACTGCTATTGGCGCCGATATTGTACCAGTGGTTGCTGAGAATCGCATCTTGTCTTATTATGGGCTAAAAGTATTGAATTCAAATCCCAGACCTGGATTTCAAGCACTCATAGAAGAGTTAAAAAAATCTGTTTTAACACTCACAGATGTGGTCTTTGTGATTGCACCACGCATCAATGCAGCGGGGCGAATGAAGCATGGAAATTATGCGGTTTCTTTATTAAAAGAAACAGATTTAAAACAAGCCAAATTGGCGGCGCAGGAGATTGAAACATTTAATTCTAACCGCCGTACTTTGGATCAAGAAATCACCAAACAAGCGCTTATACAAATTGAAAAGGACGATGCGATTAACAAGGCTACGACCGTTGTTTACAACCCCAATTGGAATAAAGGTGTGATTGGAATCGTTGCTTCAAGACTCATTGAAACGCATTACCGTCCAACGCTTGTTTTCACCAAAAGCGGCGATTTACTCACGGCCTCAGCCCGATCCGTTCGCGGCTTTGATGTATATACAGCATTGCAAAATTGTGCGGCCTTTATTGAACAATTTGGAGGTCATAAATACGCGGCTGGATTGAGTATTAAGGAAAGTAATTATACCGCCTTTAAAGCTGCTTTTGAATCGGAGGTGGCAAAAACCCTACCAACTCAATTAAAAACGCCAGAACTTTTAATTGATGCTGAACTGGAGTTGGTTGATATTACCCCCAAATTTTATAGAATTTTAAAACAATTCGCTCCTTTTGGCCCTCTAAATATGTCACCCGTTTTTACAACTAATGCCGTCTGCGATTCTGGCTATGGGAAATGCGTTGGTCAAGACAACAAACACTTAAAAATAAGTGTCCAACAAAACAATTCAAGACCGGTCAATAGTATTGGTTTTGGACTGGGAAGTAAACTTAATCTGGTTAAAAATAGCGCCCTTTTCAACATTGCGTATTCAATAGAGGAGAATTCGTGGAATGACCGTGTAAGCCTTCAATTAAAACTCAAAGATCTCAAACCGTAATTTATGCCTAGAAAAGATCCTTATGCGGCCTTGAGATTTAAAGAGTTTAATATTTTTTTGTTGCTTCGATTTGTATTGGTGTTTGCCTGGTCCATGCAGTTTATAGTTATTGAGTGGCAAGTCTACTCTTTGACGAAAGACCCCTTGTCTCTTGGAATTATTGGTCTTATGGAAATCATACCCGCCCTGAGCATGGCCTTATTTGCTGGGCATATAGTGGATCAACGCGAAAAGCGAAATTTGTTCTTGTGGTGTATTGGGTTGTTTTCATTGATTAGTTTGGGACTGTTTTTTCTTTCTAAAGACTCTGTAATGACCCTTTGGAATCAAAAATCTATTTTGTACTGTATTTATGGGTTTGTGTTTTTTGGGGGCTTGTTACGGGCCTTTTTTGGGCCTACAATCTTTTCTTTGGTGGCGCTTATTGTGCCCAAAAAAATATATCCAAATGCCGCTACATGGAGCAGTTCAACTTGGCAAATGGCCTCTATTTTAGGCCCAGCTGTGGCTGGGCTTACCATCAATTGGATGGGTGTACACTGGTCGTTATGTGTTGTTTTTATTCTTGTGGTATTGTCTTTTTTATTGGGATTGTTAATAAGTAGAAAACCGGTACTGAATCCAAAAATTGGAGAGCCTGTTATTCAAAGTTTAAAAGAAGGGGTGCGCTTTGTGTTCCAAACCAAGGCAATTTTAGGCGCTTTGAGCTTGGATATGATCGCTGTACTTTTTGGGGGCGCTGTAGCGCTTTTACCAGTTTTTGCACAAGACATTCTAAAAGTTGGTCCAGAGGGCTTTGGGGTTCTAAGAGCGGCTCCTGCGGTAGGGGCCTTTTTAACCATGCTCACCACTGCCTATATTCCAATCAGTCGCAGGGCTGGAATGAAATTGCTGATAGCCGTCTTTGGATTTGGTATTTCTATCATTGTTTTTGGACTTTCCTCTGTGTTTTGGATTTCGGTTGTTGCACTGTTTTTTAGTGGGGTTACCGACGGGGTTTCTATGGTCATTAGACAAACAATTTTACAACTTAAAACCCCAGATCATATGCGAGGTCGAGTTTCATCCGTAAATTCAATGTTTGTAGGATCTTCAAATGAGTTGGGGGCTTTTGAGAGTGGTTTGACTGCCAAATTGATGGGAACTGTAAGGGCCGTTGTTTTTGGGGGAACCATGACTTTGATAACAGTTTTCACCACTGGAATTGTATCTCCAAGCTTTAGAAATTTAGATTTAGAAAAAGATTTTAATGCAGATGAAGGCTAATAAAGTAAAACGGGGAGTTTTATGTGGAGCAGGCTTTGAAACACCTTCTGAAGCTTTGTATTTAAAAAAGAAACTGATTGTCATACCAATGAAAAACCAGTATGAACAACAATGTAATGCGTCGGCTTTAAAAAACCTAGGTATTCCTGTTTTATATGATTTTAATGAGACTGCTGTTGAAGATTTAAATCTTGGGTCAGTTCAAAGAAAATAGTTAAGGTAGATTACTCAGAATCGCCTCAAAAAATAGTAAATCAAGTCTTTTTAGATTTTATAAAAAATAAATCTATGGCAAACAGACTGGCAGGGACCGATAGTTAGTCTGTATTATATTTCTCTAGCTTGAATTCTCGCCCATCAAACACCCCATAAGAGAAATGGGTGATCCAATCCCCTAAGTTAAAATAGGTTGATTTTTGGTTTAGTGGCACCTCTAGCGGCAAGTGGCGGTGGCCAAACAAGAAGTAATCATAATGCCTATGCTCTAATTTTCTGCGGGCATATTGGGTAAGCCATTCGCTTTCATTTCCTTTAAACTTCAAATCATTGTTCCCAGAAATAAGTTTATTTTTTAAGGAAAGATATTGGGCAAAGCGCACTCCAAAATCTGGATGTATCCAGCGGTAAAGCCATTTAAAAAAGGAATTCGAAAAAACTTTTTTTAGGCGTTTATAGCCTTTGTCGTGCGGTCCCAAGCCATCACCATGTCCAATAAAAAATAGTTTTTCATTTAATTCAAATTCCTGTGGCTTATTGTAAACCACAATACTAAATTCCTCCTCAAAATAGTTGCGCATCCACATATCGTGATTTCCTGCGAAAAAGTGAATTTCAATCCCGTGATCACTCAACTCAGCCAATTTCCCCAACACTCTGGTAAAGCCTTTTGGGATGACCTGTTTATATTCAAACCAAAAGTCAAAAAGATCACCAAGAATAAATAGAACTTCTGCATCTTTTTTTATCTTATCTAACCAAGCGACGAACTTTTCCTCTCTAGGTTTGGAAGCCTTTTTTGAGGGGGCTCCAAAATGATGGTCTGAGGTAAAATAAATCTTTTTCCCCTTAGGAATTTGGATGGTTTTCATACACTTTATTCATTATCACTTGCATACCACTCTGCAAAACAGCTGGCAGTTTCTCGAAGTTTAAGGGCGTGTAAATGGATGTTGTTTGGGAGGCGTTTTTTAATTTTTTCTGCAAAATCAATGACCAACATTTCACTGGTTGGTTGATAGTCTACAAGTACAACTTTATGGCCACTGCACTGTAAGTCTTTTGCCAATTTTAAATGCGGGCTGTTTTTGTTAAAAATTGTGGCGTGGTCTAGGGGATCTACAATTTCTTTTTTGACTATTTTCTTTAAATCAGAAAAGTCCATAATCATTCCAAATTTTGGGCTTGCAGCGTCAGTAACAGGACTGCCACACAAGCTAACGTCTAGTCTGTAGCTGTGCCCGTGAATGTTTTTGCATTTACCGTCGTGGCCATATAAAGCATGACCAGTTTCAAAGGTGAATTGTTTGGTGATTCTTATTTTAGTCATTATGAAAATTATATTTAACAATAACCCAAGCAAAGTTAGTGTTTTCGAACTTGCGGTAAAAATTGTTTTCTAAATTTCAATATCAATGGCAGACCTCTTGCGATGATCCAAAACGTAAAAGCCCATAAGATCCCATGTAATTTTAGGCCTAAATAATGCCCTAATAAAAGGGCGGGTATAAATATAAAAAATGTTGCCCCTAACAATACATTTCTCAGTACTTTCATTTTCCCAAGTCCCTTAAACATACCATCATAAACAAAGGTGATGGCGCAAAGTGGCTGCATGACCAATACAATCCAAAACACACTGTAAAATGTTGCCAAAACCAAAGGATCTGAAGTGAAAATTCCACCAATATATTTATAAAAAAGACCTCCCAAGCCGGCCATGATAAATCCAACCACCAATGCCTTTTTGGTAAGGCGATGACTCAGTTCAATTAGGCTGTCAAACTGTTTAGCACCCAATAATTTTCCTGACAAAATATTCCCCGCACTGGCGTATCCGTCTACCGCAAAGGCAGCAAAAAACCATAAATTAATAGCAACGGTGTAAGCAGCAATATAATTGGTTCCATATGCGGTTGCAAAACTTGTCGCAAAATACAGGGCCAGGTTAAGGGCCAGGGTTCTTAGAATGAGATTCCCTATCATGGCTAAAAATTTTGGCAACTCTTTGTTCATTGGCGTCTTAATTTTTAAAGAAATCGCCGTGTTTTTTAAAATGAGGATTGTAGACAGCAGTGCCATAATCATTTGGGCGAATACACTGGCCAAAGCCGCCCCTTTTAGATTCATTGGATCCATGACGCCCGTAATTCCATAAACCAAAATAAAGTCTAAAATAATATTAGAAAAGGCTCCAATAATGGCAACGATCATTGGGTGGTAAGTGTTTTGCAGCCCCCTAAACACGCCAAAGACCGCAAAGGTATAAAGTGTAAAAGGAAATCCAATGATGCGTATTTTATAATAGTCTACGCTATAATCGAGGAGTATACCAGAGGCATTATAAAATTTAAAAATGGCTTCACTAAAAGGAACGGTTGCCCCGCAAATTAAAAGACTTAAAACAATTATAATACCAATGGCTTGTGCGGGAAGGTTTTGAACATCTTTGAGTTTGTCAGCTCCAAGATACTGAGATATGATGGCTGATATGGCCGATCGGGATTGCCCTAAGACCCATATGAGCATGGATAAAAAGGAGGAAACAATGCCAACGGCTGCAAGAGACTCAGTCGCATTTGAGGAAATATGGCCTACAATGGCTGCATCTGTTAAAGACAGTATAGGCTCTGAAATACCTGCAATAATGGCTGGGATGGCCAGCCGGTTGATTTGTTGGTTGCTGAGCGTTGTCTTTAAAGTCATTGTAATAAAATCAAAAATTTTCTAAATACCATATGGTTTTATTGACATGTGAATCTGTACTGAAAATTTATTAGAGGATCAGTTGTTTTAGTTTGACCCCGCAGCTGGGGTTGTAAAACTAATTTCGTTTCCGTAAAAAGCCCCAGCGCTATTGGCGATAAAAGTTCTGACATAATATGAGGTTTCGGGGCTTAAATTGTTTGCTGTCGCGCTGATCATTGTACCATTGGCGAGAATCACAGCATCGTTGACAGTCGGGAAATTATTGGTGTCAAAAACAAAGCCTTGTTGGGCACCTTCCGGAATGGGGCAGTCCAAAGAAATGATCGCAATGCTCCCCGAAAACCGCGCTGAATCTGCATTGATATTAGTGGCTTCATCGGTTTCCAGGCTGTGTTCTGAGTTGCAGGGGTCGGCGCCCTGATCGACGCTGCAGGAAAATCCTAGTAAAATTAAAATTATAAAGCGTTTTTTCATGGCAGTATTTTATTTAAGCAGCGGCTTTGTTTTACGGTTATTTATTTAAAGCATTTAAGAAGTCAATAGATTTTGTAAAGATTTCTTTAAAATAAGCGTCTTTTTTGTTCTGCATCCAAAAGCCATGTCCTTTACCTTCAAATAAAACAAATTCAGCGGGTCTATTGTTTTCAAGCATTTTTTTATGGAAGTTTTTTGCAATTTGTAAAAGATAATCTTTGTCTCCAATAAAAATGAGGGCGGCAGGTGTCTCTTTATTTATATTATCAACAGGAGAAATTGGACTGAGATCTGAGGTGCCTAACCAACGAGTCGTTCTGTATTTTGTTGGATTTCCCATCGCCAGTAAAATCATGGAATTAGGCTTGGAAGTGGCCCCATGGATTGGATCCTCTAAAGTTCCCAGCGCACTGGCCAAATAACCTCCAGAAGAATATCCAAAAGCGGTTATTTTACTATCGTCTAGCGCAAACCGATCGGCATTTTTCCTTACAAAAGCGAAAGCATCTCTTGCATCACTGATACAGTCTAAAGCGGTCACATTTTCACGGCTTTTAACTCGGTAATCTGCCAAAAATGCAACATACCCATTTTCAGAGAATTCTTGAGCAATGTTTTCCAGTTGGTTTAAATTTCGTTTGATAAGTGCCCCACCAAAGTAGAAAACAATTGAGGGGTATTGTTTTGTTTTTTCCCATGTGGGGGGTTTAAAACTGTAAATTTTTAAGTTTCTGTCGGCAGTCTCTTTATAGGTAAAATGATCGGTTGCTTTGGTTACTGCTCTTTGGCTAAAGGCAACCAATGGAATAATAAATAAACAAATCATTAATTTTTTCATCTTGTGTGATTTTATTTTTCAAATTTACCTATTTATATAAGGACTAAATATTAAATTTATAACAATTTAAGGATCTATGGATATCAATACACTCATTGCTTCAAGAAGGGCAGTCTACCCCAGCCAATTTAACTCAGGCGATATAGAAACAGCCACACTGCTTCAATTGTTTAAAAACGCCAATATGGCCCCCACCCACAAAATGACACAGCCTTGGTTTTTTAAGGTCTATAAAAACCAACCCAAGAAGCATTTAGCTGCGGCCATGGTCCAAGCCATGAAAAAACAGAAGCTTGGTGATTTAAGGAATGGTTTTAAAGAAAAAAAGATTTTAGATAAATGTCAAATGAGCAATTGTATTGTTGGGATTTTTATGAAAAGGGCCACAGCGGTATCCATCCCCGAATGGGAGGAAATTGCAGCCGTTGCCATGGCCGTTCAAAACATTTGGCTAAGCTGTACAGACCAAAAAATTGGCTGCTATTGGAGCAGTCCTAAGTATGTAGAAACCATGCATTCTTTTTTCGATTTAGAGCCCAATGAGCGCTGCTTGGGTTTTATGTACCTTGGAAAGTTTGACCACCGCACACTGCCAGTCAAAGAACGGGGAAGTATCGAATCTAGGCTTGAGTGGCGGGTTTAAAACTTAAATTCTTCGTAGTTTTTCCCAACTTCTCTTTTGTATTGAACAATGGTTTGAATTTTGCCATCAACAATCCAAAAACGTTCAAACAATAAAGCCTTTTCAACGGTTCCATCTTTAAAATAACGGCTGTCATCAGAAGGAATGGATACTACTGCAATGGAGTCGTCCTCAAGGGTTTGTGTGGAGATGCCTTTAGGGTCCCAAAACAAGGAATCTAGACTTGCAAAGTAGTCGTTATAAAGCCCTTCGTTTACTTCCAGCATCTCTCCGGTATGGGCATATATTTTGGCAGTCTCAGTAAACATGGCCGCAAGATTCTTGGCGTCCATTGCGTTGTAATATGTTCCTGCTTGTTTTATCAAATCAATGTTTTTTTGATCCCCTAATTTAAAAGATTTTCCAGCCATTTCAGTGGCATACCATTCGCCCACTGTGGTGGGTTCTGTTGTATTGTTTTTGCTGCAAGCCGCCACAAGGATGACAGTAAAAGTAAGAACCAGTTTTTTCATTTTATAAAAGATTTAAATTGTTTTACACAATTTAAAAAACCCCCATAAACTTAATTACTTTTGTAATAAAATTTAAATCATTTTTTATGTCAAATTCTGAAATCATTAGAAACTCCAAACATTTGCTAAAGAATAAGTATAATTTGGTGATGGGCCCTTATTTTGTGGGATTTTGGATACTCCAACTTATTCAAACACCAACAAATAGCAATAACTTCAATGTTAGTGAAGTTGACTTGTATTCTAATTTTGGCGTGTCTCTCCTAGTAATTCTAATTACTGGGCCTATGACGCTTGGGCTTTATATTTTTACTTTGGCTTTTTTAAACGAAGAGTCGTTAGAATTTAAAAAGATATTCAGCGGGTTTAAATTTTATTTTAAAGCCCTGTTTGCCTCAGTTATCTATTTAGTTGTTGTACTAATTGGATTTGTACTTTTTATCATTCCAGGAATTGTGTTTGCCATGATGTTTTCTCAAGTTTATTTCATTATCGCCGACAATCCAGAAGTTG
>PBQM01000039.1 GCA_002725015.1 Flavobacteriaceae bacterium
AGGGTTTAAAGTAGCGTGGGGGAGATTTGAACTCCCGACCTCCGGGTTATGAATCCGACGCTCTAACCAACTGAGCTACCACGCCATAAATGATGGCAGCAAATATAGAAACAAATTCGTAGGCTTTCAAAATAAATCCTTTGTAAAAAATATTTTTTTTCTTTTAAAACTAATAAATTATTGTATATATTGGAATTCTAATTATCACCCATATGAACACCAAAGTTAAATACGAGTTAGAGTTTCCAATACAAGCCTCACCTCAGTTGTTATACAATTATATTTCCACCCCTTCAGGACTCTCCGAATGGTTTGCAGATAATGTCAATTCTAGAGGAGAGCTATTTACTTTTATTTGGGATGATTCTGAGGAACAAGCGAAGTTAATTACAAAAAAGAGTTCTGAGCGCATTAAATTTAAGTGGTTGGAGAGTGAAGATGATGGCAGCTTTTTTGAATTGAGAATTCAAGTAGATTCTATTACAAAAGATGTTTCTATCATTGTTACCGATTTTTCAGATGACGATGAGGTAGAAGAATCAAAAATGCTTTGGGAGAATCAAATCGCAAGTTTAAAGCAAGTTTTAGGGTCCCGTTAACCCCCCACCTTTCCAAATTAATTTTTAGAGTCAAATGATCAATATCAACGGAACAATTTTTAAAGATTCCGAGGCCCATTTGTCAGTTCAAAACAGGGGCTTAGCTTATGGAGACGCTGTTTTTGAAACCATTAAAGTCAATAATAAGCCTCTTTTTTGGGAGGCGCATTACTTTCGTTTAATGGCTTCCATGCGAATTTTGAGAATGCAGATTCCAATGAATTTTACTCCAGAGTTTTTAGAAAATCAAATCATGGATTTACTGGCCTCTATGCCAGAGCAAGCCGTTTCATATAGAGTAAAAATAACTGTTTATAGAACTTCTGGAGGGTATTATACCCCCAATTCTAATAATGTTGAGTTTAACATTACAGCTGTAGCTTTGGATTCTGACTTGTACATTTATAAAACCAATGATTTTGAAATAGAGCTGTTTAAAGATTATTTAATTGCACCAAATTTGCTTTCAACTCTGAAAACGAATAATAAAGTCGTGAATGTATTGGGAAGTATTTTTGCAAAAGAAAATAATTATCAAAATTGTTTGCTGTTAAATACCAATAAAAATATTGTTGAGGCTCTGAATGGGAATGTGTTTCTAGTCAAAGATAAAGTGATTAAAACACCCCCAGTTTCAGATGGTGCATTAAAAGGTATCATACGCGGTCAATTGATCGATATAATTAAAAAGTCAAATAATTTTGAATTAGATGTGAGTTCTATTTCCCCTTTTGAACTTCAAAAAGTAGATGAGATTTTTATAACCAATGTCATCCAAGGTATTGTAGCAGTCACTAAATTCCGCAAGAAATTTTATGCAAATGAAATTTCTAAAATGCTTCTAAAAAGTTTAAATTTAAGGTTAAGGATAGTTTAGTTGTAAGAGGGGTTTTCAGGTGCATTAGACCACAGGCTGTATTCTCCGCCCATATCTAACATTTTTTTCTTCCAAAAAGATGGATCTACCTCTTGAATGATCTTATCTTGGTAGTTATTTTCTGATAAAATCCAGGTATTGGAATCCAGCTCAGAGTTGAGTTGATCAACATCCCATCCAGAGTAACCCAAAAAGAAACGAATCTCCGCTTGATTAATTTTACCGGCTGTTATTAGTTTTGAAACCTTTTCAAAATTACCACTCCAATACAAGCCCTCTGAGATTTCTATACTATCTGGAATGAGTTTGGGAAGTTTATGAATAAAATATAGATTGTCTTGCTGCACTGGGCCCCCATTATATATTGGAAAATTTGATTTAATTTCAGGGATCAAATCTCCAAGTTCAAAATCCATGGGCTTATTCAGAATAAATCCAATTGAACCTTCGTTAGAGTGGTCTACAATAAGAATAATTGCTCGATTGAAAGATACGTCTCCAATTATTGAGGGTTTTGCAATTAATATTTTACCTTTTTTTAGGGTCAAAATTCACATTGTTTTTGCGTTCAGCCTTTAAAAATACTAAATTAATTTTAGTTGTAGCAGCAGATGTTTTTTTAGAGCATTTTAGCTTCGGAATCAAATGAAAAACCATTTAAAAAATCTTTTACATCCATCTGTTTTTTTCCTGGAAACTTAAATGAAACCAAGTGGATATATCCATTTTTAATAGAAACTTTGATAGAGGATTTATCTGCGATTACGCTCCCAATCTCCTCTGAATGGGATATTTCATTAAATAAAATGCTATAGATTTTAATGTTGTACTCATCAGTTCCGTTTTGAAGCAGTGCCCATGCGCCTGGATAAGGATTCAAGCCCCGAATGTGATTCCTTATTTCTTCAGCGGTTTTGGACCAGTCAATTTTACAATTACTTTTAAAAAGTTTTGGGGCTGATTTGAGGCTCTCATTTTCAATTTGAACTTTTACACAGATCATTTCATTTAAAATACATTCGATAGTTTCTATGACTAATTTTTGACCTAGTTGCATTAGCTTGTTGTGTAGGCTATCGGCTGTATCGTCTCTTGAAATTGATACTTTAGATTGTAAAATGATACTGCCAGTATCAATTTTATCATCTAGAAAAAAGGTGGTGACTCCGGTTTCAGTTTCTCCATTTATCAAAGCCCAATTGATTGGAGCTGCCCCTCTGTATTGTGGCAATAAGGAGGCATGCAAATTAAAAGTTCCCATGGCGGGCATTTCCCAAACGACTCTTGGCAGCATCCTAAAAGCGACAACAATCTGTAAATTGGCTTTTAAGTCTTTTAATTGTCCAATAAAATCATCCGCTTTTAAGTTTATTGGTTGTAAAACTTTTAGCTTGTATTGGACGGCAATGCATTTCACAGCGGACGACTTTATGCTTTGACCCCGTCCAGCGGGTCGGTCTGGTGCAGTAATTACTCCCACAACATTATAATCATTATCAAGAAGTCCTTTAAGGATATTCGCCGCAAAGGCTGGTGTTCCCATAAATACGATCCGAAGTTTTGCTTTGTCCATTATAAAATCTGATATTGATTGGTCGCTGTGAGATTAATCATTTTATTTTCAAGCAAGTGCCTTAAAATAAAAAAGACTTTTTCTGGCTCTAAATTACAAATATCTACCAATTCTCTGGAAGTCAAAGTTCTTTTTTCTAGGGTTTTATAAACGCGCTCTATATCTTCCTGAGTACAGTGTTTTTGCCTCGCATCTGCTGCATCACATACATTACAAACCTTACAGCGTATTGGATCTTTTTCGCCGAAATAGTTGAGCAGCTGTACGCTCTTACAGTTTGTATTGTTTTGTGCAAAAGCTAACACAGCCTTGAGCTTGGCAAGTTTAATTTTATTTTGATGATTGATTGATTTTGAAATCGCGTGAATCGTTTTGTCATCTTCTCGAGGGACTAAAAATGTTATTTGAGCATCTGTCTGTCGATTTTCAAAAGCTGCGATTTCTTCGGATTTAAACTGCTCAAGTACTTGAATGATTTGATTGTTCTTTAAACCTGTTTTATTTGCAATTTTTTTAACATCAATAACAGTTGATCGCTCAAACACCCCCTCACAGGTTCTAAGAATGGTATTTACAATTAAATTTTTAATCGATTGATTTTTAATATGCTGCTGTAATCGTTTATTTGAGACTAAAAATTGAAGTGATATTTTATTTTTATAAAAAGTTTCAAAAACCAAAATGCCATGTCGTTCTAGCACTTTCAGTGCTGTAAATGTTTTTAATTTTGAAACTTTGTAAAGTTGACAAAATTCATCAAACTTTAGCCCCATTTGTGTCCTACCAAATTCTCCATATGCGATTTGAAAATAAGTACACAATTTTTTATAAATGAGTTTTAAAAATACAATTTCCGGGATTTGATTTCTAAACCATTTTCGCGTATCTTCTACACTGTTTGGTCCCATTATTAGAACTGCTTTGGCTTTTTTTCCATTGCGACCTGCACGTCCCGATTCTTGAAAATAGGCTTCTAGGCTTCCCGGAATTGACAAGTGAATAACCAATCCTACATCGCTTTTATCAATCCCCATACCAAAGGCATTTGTAGCGACCATGACTCTAAACTTATGAGACTTCCAATTTGAATAAACGGTTTCTTTGATTTTAGAGTCAAGTCCGCCATGGTAGTATCCACTGCTAATCCCATTATTATCAAGGACTTTGGCTATTTGTTCAGTTGCAATTCGACTCCTAACATATATTATGGCGCTGCCTTTAGTTTCATTTAAAAGTTTTATAGTTTTGTATTCTGTATCTTCTGTTTGAATGCAATTGTAAGATAAATTTACTCTGTAAAATGAACTTTGAAATATTTTGGGTTGAATAAAATCCAATTGTTCAAAGATATCTTTCACCACTGCTTTTGTGGCCGTAGCGGTGAGTGCAATGACGGCAGCGTCTGGGCATAAACTTCGAAGATTTTTAATTTTTCTATAAGCTGGGCGAAAATCGTGTCCCCATTGGCTAATGCAATGTGCCTCATCAACAGCAATAAGGTTTACAGCCATGGCTTTAATCCGTTCTTGAACCAAGTTGTTTTCCAATCGCTCCGGCGAAATGTATAAGAACTTATAATTGCCAAATACACAATTGTCTAATATCCGATCCAGTTCAGATCGGCTGTCTATATTTGTCAAAGCTATTGCTTTGATTCCTTTTTCTTTTAAACTTTCAACTTGATCTTGCATCAAGGCAATTAGCGGAGAAATGACAATACATATTCCTTCTTTTATCAACGCGGGAACTTGAAAACAGACCGACTTTCCACCAGATGTAGGCAATAAAGCCAAGCAATCTTTATTTTCAAGGACTGTTTCAATAATTTCTAATTGATTCGGTCTAAAAGTTGAATGCCCCCAATAGCGCTCTAAAATCTCAATAGGATGCTTCATTTCTCTAACTATTTTCAAGAATAAAAGCCACGCGCTCTTCAACACTTAGTTGAGGAACTTCAATTAATTTATAGTCAAAGTAATTGTACCACTTGACAAGGAATTTGTGGATTTCTGTGGATTGTTTAAAAGTTTCATAACGCTCATTGTCTTGAGTGTAAATAGCCTTCCATGGGTTTAGTATAAAGACCTTATCATAGCGGTTTTTTTTACACTCTAACTTAAATTTGTTCAAATATTCACAGTTAATATAGTCCAAATAAGCAACGATATCGATCAATCCTCTATCAAAAAAAACCAGATTAGACAAGCTTTGATGAGCCTTGTTAAATTGTTTGACTCTCAATTCTAGGAGTTGCTCACTAAACCAAAGGGGGTCTTTTAAAAATAGCTGATCTACACCCTCCTTTTGAGCTTTCAAGGTAAGGGCTCTAGAGACTTCTTTCATACAGTCAAAACCCTTGCCAATCAAATGCTCAACAATTGAAGATTTCCCAGTGGCAGGACCGCCTGTGATTGCTATTTTTTTTGTTTTCAAATTAAATTAATCGCATTTGTAAAATTCTTGATTTAAAAGTTAAGCAAAAAATATGAGTTGATGTATATTTGCAGTTCTAAATCCATAAAATGCAATCATCAAACAATCCTGAGGCGTTTTACAATAAGCTCAAAGCCCAGTTGTATGAAACTACAAACTGGCCTTCTAAATATTTATTTAAATTTATTGTCAAGTCAGATCCCATAAAAATTGCTAAAATTGAAAGTGTTTTTGACAATACAGGAGCCGTTATCAGCAGTGCCGCTTCTAAAAACGGTAAATATACCAGTGTCTCCGTTCATGTAGAAATGAAAAACCCGGAGTCTGTCATAAGTAAATACCAACAAATAGGCAAAGAAGTACAAGACGTCATTTCTCTTTGATCTCTTTATGTGCACCAGATTTATATTAAATTTTTGTAATTTGCATTTTCAAGTAAATAAAAAACAATGACGAATCTTACAGACCAATTAGAATACAATACTGAGCGCGAACATCTCATCATTCCTGAATATGGAAGACACCTTCAGAAAATGATCAATCATGCCATCGCTCAAGACTCCAAAGAAGAGCGCAACAAGCTCGCAAAAGCCATCATTTCAGTGATGGGGAACATGCAGCCGCATTTACGCGATGTTCCAGATTTTCAGCACAAACTTTGGGACCAATTGTTTATCATGTCAGATTTTAAATTGGATGCTGATTCCCCTTTTGAAAAGCCTTCCAAAGAAACCTTAAGCCTGGTTCCAGAACCTTTGGCTTATCCTCAAAATTATCCCAAATACCGTTTTTATGGGAATAACATCAAAACCATGATTGATGCTGCTGCCAAATGGGAGGAGGGAGAGATGAAAAATGCTTTAGTTTTCACTATAGCAAATCATATGAAAAAGTCATTTTTGTGTTGGAATAAAGACACGGTTGAAGACGTTGTTATTTATGACCACCTTTTTGAATTGTCTGGTGGAAAGTTTGATATTAGAAATACTGATAAAACTCTCACTGAATCCTCTCAGCTTTTAAAAATGCAGCGCAAAACCAACAATTATAAAAAATCCAACAAAAAAAATTACAGGAACAGAAAGCGATATTAATTTTTACCATCCACTGCAACTAAAAATCAAAACTATTGAAGTCTTTTAAAATTGAAGGCGGTCACCAACTCAAAGGTTCCATTCAACCGCAAGGAGCCAAAAATGAAGCACTTCAGATTTTATGCGCAGTGCTTTTAACATCCGAGAAAGTAAGCATTCACAACATTCCAAACATCATTGATGTCAACAAACTCATTCGACTTTTAAAAAAATTGGGCGTTAAAGTCCAAAAAATTTCAGAAAGTTCATACAGTTTTATAGCAGACGATTTAGATTTAGAATATTTAGAGACGGATGCCTTCAAAGTAGACGGGGCAGGTCTCAGAGGCTCAATTATGATTGTAGGTCCTTTGTTGGCGCGCTTTGGAAGAGGGTATATTCCCAAGCCAGGTGGCGATAAAATTGGAAGGCGCCGTTTGGATACGCATTTTGAAGGGTTTATTAAATTAGGCGCTCAGTTTCGTTACAACAAAAAAGATTCTTTTTATGGTGTCGAAGCCAAAGAATTAAAAGGGACCTATATGCTATTAGACGAAGCTTCAGTGACAGGGACTGCCAATATTGTCATGGCCGCTGTATTGGCAAAAGGCACCACAACCATTTACAACGCTGCTTGCGAGCCCTATTTACAACAGTTGTGTAAAATGTTGAACAGAATGGGTGCAAAAATTAACGGTATCGGTTCCAATCTTTTAAGTATTGATGGTGTAGATTCCCTAGGAGGTACAGAACATACTATGTTGCCAGATATGATTGAAATTGGCAGTTGGATTGGTCTTGCCGCGATGACGCGCAGTGAATTGACCATTAAAAATGTCCGTTGGGAAGATTTAGGGGTAATTCCAAACGTTTTTCGCAAGTTGGGTATTACAGTCCAACGCAAAGAAGATGATATTTTTATTCCAGCCCACACAGACGGATATGAGGTTCAAAACTATATTGACGGCTCAATTTTAACCATATCAGATGCACCATGGCCTGGTTTTACGCCAGATTTATTGAGCATTATTTTGGTGGTCGCTACCCAAGCCAGGGGTTCTGTCCTAATCCATCAAAAAATGTTTGAAAGCCGTCTCTTTTTTGTAGATAAATTGATTGACATGGGAGCCAAGGTCATTTTATGTGATCCTCACAGAGCTTCAGTCATAGGTCATGATTTTAAATCTCAACTCAAGGCAACAACAATGACCTCACCAGATATCAGAGCAGGTATTTCTTTGTTGATAGCAGCACTTTCCGCCAAGGGTACTTCTACCATACACAACATTGAACAAATAGACAGAGGTTATCAAAATATTGACAAACGCTTAAAAGCAATTGGTGCAAAAATACAGCGCATTGAAATTTAACGCTCTTATCGCTTAGCGGTTCAGTGCCGCCTTATAGGTTTCTAAACAACGTTCTCTTGCAAATTTATGGTCTACCATTTGTTTTGGATAGGTCAATTCTTGGTATTCTGGTACCCATTTCTTAATGTAGTCGTGGTCTTTGTCAAACTTTGCAATTTGAGTGGTTGGATTAAATATTCTAAAGTAGGGGGCTGCATCCACACCACATCCTGCCACCCACTGCCAATTACTGACATTACTTGAGAGTTCGAAATCGTGAAGTTTTTGAGCAAAATAGGCTTCTCCCCAACGCCAGTCAATAAGCAAGTGTTTGCATAAAAAACTCCCGACTAGCATACGAACGCGGTTGTGCATAAATCCTGTTTGGTTTAATTCGCGCATTCCAGCATCCACCAGTGGATATCCTGTTTTTCCTTGACACCACCGCTCAAATTCCTCTTTGTTATTTCGCCATTTAATGGCCTCGTATTGGGGTTTAAAACTTTGGGTGACCGTCTGTGGAAAGTGCCATAAGATTTGCATAAAAAATTCTCGCCAAATGAGTTCTTTTAAAAAAGTATTATTTGAACTTTTTAAGGCATTTTTGACAATGGATCTAATGCTTAAAAAACCAAATCGCAAATAAGGCCCCAGTCTAGAGGTGCCAGCCACAGAGGGTGTATTTCTGTTTTCTTCGTAAGAGTCAATTAAATCAGCTTTAATTTCGTAAGCTGCAATCTTTGAATCTGCTTCTACAAATCCCATAGATTCTAAGCTTACCCATTGTTGTTCTTTTATTTCTACTAGATTTTCTAGTAGAGTTTCGCTTGGGTAGGGCGCAATGTAATTTTTGTTGAAATGGCCCAACCATTTTTTGGAATAGGGCGTATATACTTTATAGGGACTGCCGTCGTCTTTAGTCACTTCGCTTTTTTCAAAAATAACTTGGTCTTTAAGGGTTTTAAATTCAATTTTTTTTTGATTTAAAACATTTTTTATTCCCAAATCTCTATTAGTGGCATAGGGTTCGTAATCGTGATTTGTATAGACCGCTTTGATTGCATGATCAGTAATTAGTTTTGTGAAAATATCTTTTGGAGTTCCGTGAAATGTTTGAATTTGTCGGTTGGCGCCAAGTGACTTATTAAGGGTCTTAAGACGCTGGTATATAAAGCTAACTCTGGCGTCATTTTTTGGAAGTTTTTCCAAAATTTCTGAATCAAAAATAAATATTGGCAGTACACTGCTGTGTTGTGCCAAAGCCGTAAACAAGCCGTGATTGTCATTCAATCTAAGGTCTCTGCGGAACCAGAATATAGCCTTTGGATTCATGCCTTGTATTGTCCAAAGAGTTCAATGAGCTTTTTCTGACGGTAATCAAAAATTTCTTTTAATTTTGGGGCTACTATTACCGGATGTACTAATTGACCAAGCCATCCCATAGGGAGTTTATAATCAATGATGTCCTCCATTTCAATACCCCCATCGATCGCACGAATAAAATGCTTGTGATGCCATAAGGCGTAAGGGCCGAAGCGTTGTTCGTCAACAAAGTATTCATTGTCCTTGACGTGGGTGATTTCTGTGACCCATTTTGTTTTAATTCCCAAAATGGGCGTGACAATATGTTGGATGATCTGTCCAGGGAACATAGGGCGGTCCGCTCCAGAGAGGATATTAAAGCCCATATAATCTGGCGTGATGGTTTTTAGGTTTTTTGGTGAGGACAAGAATTCCCAAGCGGTTTCAATAGAAATCGGTAGTTTTTGTTTTTTGTGCAGGTTGTATATTTTCATTTAATTGTAGATTGCGACATAGATATTTAGGGAGCTTGCCAAAACCAACCATAAACAGTAGGGGAGCACAAAAAATCTCATTTGGCTTAAAACTTCCTTAAAGGCGAAAAGAAAATAGAACATCAACGCCGACAGAAGAGTGATGTTGAGTAAACCCAATTCTATCATATGCTTGTTCATAAAAATATAATTCCAAGAGACGTTTAAAGCAAAGTGAATTACAAAGAGCCCCCATACTTTATGGGTTTTGATGTTTTGATATAAGAATGCCAAATAGACTGAAAAAAACACCATCACACAGGTCCAAGCTGCACCAAAAATCCAACCTGCTGGCTCCCAGGGTGCCCTGTCTAAATTCGCATACCATTCTGATGTAGGACCTCCATTCATGAGAAGGGTTCCTAAAAATAGCGTACCTAAATTCAGGGCTAAAAAACATAAAAATGTGAGCGTGAATCTCATTTAAACAGTGATTTTATCAATTTCTTCTAATATCTGTTGCGCCTGCGCGTATTTTTTATCGCTGGCAGCGCGATCTGTAGAGGAAAGGTCATGCCATTCGGACATGAGTTTTTTGTAGCGATCCTGTAGTTTCTCAACGGCTGTTTTCTTTTTGAATAATTTAAACATAACTAACTATTGAATTAATTTTGTGATTTTACTGCTTG
>PBQM01000040.1 GCA_002725015.1 Flavobacteriaceae bacterium
ATTCGTAGAGGGCATAGTCTGTAGTCTGGATTTTTGAAAAGGCCAAAAACAAAAGACCAAATACCAAGGGAAGGTTGAGGTATAGCATCAAATCAAAAACCCATTTGGTTTTTTTAGTCAAGGCTTGCTCTTTAGATAAGTTTGTTTTGGTCTGACCTGCGATAATATCCAACAGAGGTATGCCTATAAAGGCATAAAAAACAGTAGCATAGCAACCAATTCCAGTTGCAGTAAAAGCGAAATAGGCAGACAGCGGAACGGTGTATGCAAAAATGTATTTAAGATCTTTCATAGGTTTAAAATTCGAGGGATTATTAAATAAATATATAAAAATTTAATTGAAAATATTAAATAAAGCAGCCTCCAAAGCCTCTTTTTCTGCGATCGCCTCTTGTGAAAGCCCAGGAGGTATGAGATCAATTGTCTCATAAGGGTCTGACTCTAAATTATATAACTCTTCAAGTCCATCGCTTCCTTGAATTAATTTATAATGGCCATTGGCAATGGTCCATTTATTGGCGTTTGGGGCATTCATTTCCGAATACTGAAATTCTCTGTGGTTGCCCTCAGCCGTCAATAAATGCTTAAAACTCTTGCTGTCGTGTATTTCAGAAGCAGATACACCCGCCAATTGTGCAATTGTACTGAACAGGTCGGTGCTGTTAATTAAACTAAAATCATCAGCAGTTCTCTGAACGCCTTGGCCCGAAACAAACAAAGGGACATTGATCCCGCCTTGATACAGCGAGCCTTTGACGGCATTGTTGGCATAGGGGCTTTGCCCTGCTTGGTTTGGTGTGCCATTGTCACCCATAAATATGATGACCGTATTGTCTCTTTCTTGCTGGCTAAGTCCATTTAAAAACCTCCCAATTTGAAAGTCCATGGCCTCAATAGCTGCCAGGTAGTAGGGCATCGGATCCATACCGTCAGAGTAGTTCGGTAAATTTCCTTGATTGTGCATGATGGCAGGCGGTCTGTGAAATGGGGTATGCGGGGCATTGAAAGCAAGCCATAAAAACCAAGGGCTGCTTTGTGCTTCTACCCAATCCATCGCTAAATCTGTAAATACTTTGGAAGTGTAACCGGAACGGCTGCTGGTACTGCCATTGGTTGTTAAATCCCACTGGAAATAGTTTTGAACGCTACCGCCTAAAATCCCAGCGTAGTAATCAAGGCCAAAAGTAAGCGGGTTAAAATTCGCGGTATTTCCAGACAAATGCCATTTGCCAACCACTGCAGATTTATAACGTCCATTTGTTTGGTTGTCAATGTATTGTTGCAGACTTGTTTCAGAATTTGCTAAAATATCTCCGGCCCACTTTACCCCGGTTCTATAGCCATATTTCCCAGTAATGACAGTGGCTCTGGTGGGGCTGCAAGTTGGATAGCTCCAAAAATTCTGAAAGCTGACCCCAGTGTTTTTAATGGCATTTATATTAGGCGTTTGAGGTTTTAAAATCCCCTGATCAAACCCAAAAGTAGCATCCTTACCCATGTCGTCTGCAATGATGAGTAAAATATTGGGGAAATTTTCGGGCGGATCAATGGGATCAACGGCGTTAACAGCCCCTTGTTCGGAATCAGAACTACAGCTAAAAAGCCCTGCCAATAAAAAGATAAGGATTTGATTAAGAAGAGTTTTCACGATTTTACATATGTAATTATTACATAAAATATAAGGTTTTTTACAATCATTTTTTGAAAACCATTATTTTTATTTAAAAGTAATTTTTTTTACTTTCGTGATATACCAATTTGACGTACAATGAGAAACATACCAATCTTTGCTCTTGCCATTTTTTTATCATCTTGCCAAAAACATGTTGCCAAGCTTAGCACCAATGACCAAAAGTCTGAGAAAATCAAAACTCTTTTTAGCAAAGTCAGTGAGGAAAATATTGATTATTTACAAGAGACTTTCTCTGACAGTATGGAATTTGTAAATCCAATTGGAGATAAACTAGACAAAGCGGCCTTTATTGTTGGGATTCAGGAGCTCTATGATATGTTTGATGGTATTTCTTTTCTTGAAATGAATGGGGATGCCGTTGGAGCAGAAGTAGAGACCGTGACCTATGACAACGGCATTGTGTGGACCAATGTTTGGAATACCTTCTCTGCCACTGGTAAATATACGGGGCAAAAAGTTGAATTTCCATTTCACCTTTCATATCAGTGGGATGGTGATAAAATCATAAAAGAAGTACAGTTTTTTGACATGTCTGTCTTTGAGAAAGAGACAAATGCCAAAGCCGCCATCAACAATACCACCGAGAAAGTAGTGATAAACATCGAGATGTCGGTCAATGAGGGTTACACAAAAACAGAAGTCGAAGCCTTTATTGAGGTATTGAGCCATTTTATCCGTACCCATGAGCTCAATACTTACGACTACAGCTATTTTATTTCAGAAGACGGCAAGCGTGTGACTCTCAATGAAAAGTTCAGAACTTCAGGAGACCTTATTTTGCATGCTGACAAATTTGAGAACGGTCCAAATATTGATCTTTTTATGAAAATTTTTACCTTCGAATCTTTTATAGTAGCCGGCAATACAACGGAAGCCTTGAGAGAACGTATCAAAGCCTATCCCATTGAATATAGAGAAAATCTTGGGGGCTGGATTTATTAATCAATTTAAACATTAAACAATGAGCAATAACAGTCAAAAAGACATTATCAAAGTCAGAGTCCACGATGGAATTGTGGGCCTTTTAAACATCAGTTCTATTTTACTGGCCAGTCAATTTGGATTGAATTGGATATACGTAGCCGTTGCTGTAGCATTTTTACAGATACTCAGCCCTTTTACCAAGTTTTGTCCAGTGTATACCATATTGAACAAACTGATGCCCGATACCACCCCCATTCAAAATGGGAAATAATATTTTTGAAAACCAATAATAATATAAAATGAAAAAAACCAATTTAATACTAATCGCTTGTTTGATCATATCCGCCTTAGGACAATCCCAAGAACCCATTTCGGATGCAGATTACAAAGCCTTGCTAGAAAAAAGCCCTTTTAACAGTGTTTATCCCAGAAACTTTACAAAAGCTGCCGACGCTTATTTTGAGGCCTCTATGCAGGTCTACACAAAAGGGCCCATTAAAGAAAAAGAGGCACATTTAGCAGCGCTGGCGACTTCTGCTGCAACCAAATGCCAATACTGCATTCCTTACCATATTGCACAGGCCAAGCGCTTGGGCGCCACAGAAGATGAAATAAAATCAGCCATTATGATTGCTGCTGATGTGATGCGGATGAGCACCATGTTTTATGGCAATGAATTCGACTTGGAACAATTCAAGGCCATGCTAAAAAATTAAAGAAAACCACTAACCAATTTAATTTTAAAAACCCCAACCGTTTGTTGGGGTTTTTATATTAAGCAATTTATATCCTTATGAAATTACTAAAAGAATTTAAAGATTTTGCAGTTAAAGGCAATATGATTGATATGGCCATAGGAATCATCATTGGCGCCTCTTTCAATGCCATTGTCAATGTCTTGGTGAAAAATATCATTCTTCCACCACTCTCACTGCTTTCAGATGGCATCAGTTTTGGAGACAAGAAACTTATTTTAAGAGAAGCCAGCGCCCAAGCTTCACAGGTATCAGTGGATTACGGTCTTTTGATTGAAACGATTTTAGATTTTTTAATTGTTGGATTTACTATTTTTTTAGTGGTCAAATTTATCAATAGACTTAGAGCCAAGGCAGAGGATGTGCAAGATGCAACAGTCCCCACGCCAGCGGATGTTGAACTGCTGTCAAAAATCAAGGACCTGTTAGAAGAACAAAACAAGGTTTTATCTAAGAAGTAGTGTTCTTAGCATACAACCTTGAGACATATTTGCCAATCACATCAAACTCTAAATTTACCACGGACCCAATTTTGAAGTGTTTAAAGTTAGTATGTTCATAGGTGTATGGAATAATGGCCACACTAAAGCCATTATTTTTTGAATTGACCACGGTTAAACTGACCCCATTGACAGTGACAGATCCTTTTTCAATGGTAATGTTTCCAAGTGTGGGGTCGTATTCAAAATCATAGGTCCAACTGCCATTCTGAGATTGGACCCCTACACAGGTTCCTATCTGATCAATATGACCTTGAACCATATGACCGTCCAGGCGATCCCCAAGTTTCAAGCCGCGTTCGAGGTTTACAATGGCGCCTTCTGTCAAGCTATTCAAATTTGTTTTATCCAATGTTTCTTTAATGGCTGTCACAGTGTAGGAGGCTGCATTACAATCAACAACCGTCAGGCACACTCCGTTGTGCGAGACGCTTTGGTCAATTTTTAACGCTGAAGCCAAGCGGCTCTGGACCGTTAAATGTAGATTGGTTGCTTCTATTTCAAGGGACACCACCACGCCTAAATCTTCAATTATTCCAGTAAACATCCTTTTTTATTCGTTAAATTTGTAGAATCAAAATTACAAACATTATACATCATTTTGAGTTCAAAAGACAAAAAAATAAAAGTCGGTTTTTCCATCGGAGATTTAAATGGGATTGGCGGGGAGTTGATTCTAAAGTCCCTTTGTGATAAGCACTTTTTAGAACTTTATACCCCCATTGTTTATGCCAGCTCAAAAATGATGGATTTCTTGAGTCAGCATTTTGAGATTCCAATCTCTTATAAAAACCAACAAACGGCCGAGACAGCAATGCCCAATATAATTAATGTGGTCAATGTTTGGGAAGAAGCAGTCGAGATACATTTTGGGGAACCCACTGCAGCATCAGGCCGATATGCCATTTTATCATTAGAAGCCGCGGTTAATGATCTAAAATCTGCGGCGATTGATGTTTTGGTAACCCCGCCTATAAACAAGCACAACATTCAATCGGACACTTTTCAGTTTCCTGGGCACACAGACTACCTCAATAAAGAATTGCAAGGGGACAGCCTGATGTTTATGATTTCCGACAAGCTTAGAATCGGGCTTTTAACAGATCATGTTCCCATTGCTGAAGTGACTTCTCAAATCAATGAAGCCCTTATTTGTAAAAAAGTTGAAACCATTTATCAGAGTTTAAAATATGATTTTGGGATCAAAGCGCCTAAAATAGCGGTATTGGGACTAAATCCTCATGCTGGAGACAATGGGGTCATTGGAACTAAAGATGATTTGGTTTTAAAACCCGTATTGCAGCGGCTTAAAGCCAGTGGTATGGGTGTTGAGGGCCCATATTCAGCGGATAGTTTTTTTGGTTCAGATGCTTATAAAAATTTTGACGCCGTTCTAGCAGCCTATCACGACCAAGGCCTGATTCCCTTTAAAACGCTCACTTTTGGATCTGGAGTCAATTTTACAGCAGGGCTTGACAAAGTGAGAACTTCCCCTGACCATGGAACGGCTTATGAAATTGCAGGCCGAGGTATCGCTAATACAGCATCCTTTAGAAAAGCCATTTACTGCGGTATTGCTGTTTTTAAACAAAGGCAAATACATCAATAATAAAATGCAAACCCAAAGCTGCTTATATTCTAAAAATTAGAAACGGAAAAAGTTGAAGCCCATATAAAGTAAAGCTTAATAAAAATTTATATATTTGCACGCTTAAATATGTTGACTGATGAAGCCATTTAAAGCATTTGACATACAATTTGTAGGCTTAAAGCTTGGCACACATCAGTACGAATATACAATTGAGCAAACGTTCTTTGAGCTTTTTGAATACGATGAGTATAACAGTGTTTCGGTTAAAGTTAGACTTGAACTCGAAAAAAAAACAACCCTGCTAGAGTTGAAACTCTTGGCAGAGGGCGTTGTTAATGTCAATTGTGACTTGACCAATGAGCCTTATGATCAATCCATCACCTCAGAATTTGGAATGGTTGTGAAATTTGGGCCCGAATACAATGACGACAATGAGGCAATTTTAATCATTCCGCACGGCGCCTATGAAATCAATGTGGCCCAGTACATATATGAACTAATTGTTCTAGCCGTTCCACAAAAAAGAATTCATCCTGGTGTTAAAGACGGCAGCTTGGATTCAGACATACTCAAAACGCTTGAAAATTTAAGCCCAAAAAGCGCAAAAAAAAACAATTCTAACAAAGATATCGATCCGCGTTGGGATTCATTAAAAAAATTATTAACGGATAAATAACTGAAAAATGGCACATCCTAAAAGAAAAATCTCAAAAACTAGAAGAGATAAAAGGCGAACTCATTACAAGGCAACATCACCTCAAATAGCCACTTGCCCTACAACTGGCGAGCCACATCTCTATCACAGAGCCCATTGGCACGAAGGGAAGTTATATTATAGAGGCCAGGTGCTTATTGATGGAACTGCTACTGAAGAAAATGAAGCTTAAATAATTTTACTTTTTGGTGCTTAAAAAAAACGCTTATTGAGCGTTTTTTTTATTTCAAAAAAACTCTTTTTTTTGCTTTTTTTGACTAAAAAACGTTATTTTTGATACGTTTTTGGGTATTTTTTGGGCATTTTCGACCAAAAAACCAAATTTTAAAAAATTGTAAATGAGTAAAATCTCAGCAGCCATTACCGCTGTAGGTGCTTATGTTCCCGAATTTATACTTTCCAACGCGATGTTAGAAACCATGGTGGACACCAATGACGCCTGGATCACTTCAAGGACAGGCATTAAAGAGCGAAGAATCTTAAAAGAGGATGGAAAAGGCACCTCATTTTTAGCCATAAGAGCCGCCAAGGATTTGATTCAAAAAACAAACCTCGATCCCAAAACCATTGACCTTGTGATTGTAGCTACGGCCACACCAGATATGAAGGCTGCATCAACGGCTTCTTATACCGCCACAAAAATTGGGGCTAGTAATGCCTTTGCATTTGATATGGATTCAGCTTGCTCTGGCTTCCTTTTTGGAATGTCCTCGGCCTCGAGTTTTATTGAATCTGGTCGCTACAAAAAAATATTGCTCATTGGGGCTGATAAGATGTCTTCAATTGTCAACTATAAAGACCGTGCGACATGTATTATTTTTGGCGATGGGGCTGGCGCTGTGTTGTTTGAGCCCAACGCCGAGGGACTTGGACTACAAGACGAATATTTGAGAACAGACGGCAGCGGTAGAGAATTTTTACAAGCCACCTATGGAGGCTCCTCAAATGCCATGACCCACGAGGTTTTGGACAATGGCGGTCATTATGCATTTCAGGAAGGAAAAACAGTTTTTAAAAATGCAGTTTTCAATATGGCTGATGCCACTGCAAAAATTTTGGATCGCAACCAATTGACCAACTCAGATGTTCAATGGTTGGCGGCTCATCAAGCCAATAAAAGAATCATCAATGCCACCGCAGAACGCATGGGGTTAGAAGCCGAAAAAGTGATGATGAATATTGAAAAATATGGCAATACGACATCAGCAACGCTGCCGTTGTTGTTAAATGATTATGAAACCCAACTCAAAAAAGGAGATACGGTTATTTTCGCTGCTTTTGGCGGTGGATTCAGCTGGGGGTCTATTTACTTTAAATGGGCCTATACAAAAACAATAAACTAATAAAAATTAAATACCACAACCATGAATTTAAAAGAAATTCAAAATTTGATCAAATTTGTAGCCAAATCTGGCGCAAGCGAAGTGAAATTAGAAATGGACGATGTAAAAATTACCATCCGAACCGGAAGTGCCGGAGACAAAACCCAGGTCCAACAACTGACCCTTCCAATGTCCGTTCCTCAAGCTCAAATTCCACAGCCAACAGCCGCTGTTGAAGCTGTTGAACCAACAACCGCTGAAACCAGCGCTGACGACTCTCAGTATATCACCATTAAATCGCCAATTATAGGGACTTTTTACCGAAGACCCTCTCCGGACAAACCCATCTTTGCTGAGGTAGGTCAAAGCATCGCTGAGGGCGATGTCCTTTGTATTATAGAAGCGATGAAACTTTTTAATGAAATAGAATCTGAGATTTCTGGCAAAATAGTTAAAATTCTTGTTGACGATGCGTCTCCTGTAGAATTTGATCAACCCTTGTTCTTAGTCGATCCTTCATAATTGAATGTCAAGTCAAAAGTTCAATTTTAGAATCACAATTCAACCAAAATAACAAGATCTTATGTTTAAAAAAATACTAGTTGCCAATAGAGGCGAGATAGCACTTAGAGTTATTAGAACTTGCAAGGAAATGGGCATTCAAACTGTGGCGGTTTATTCGACTGCCGATGCGGAAAGTTTGCACGTGAAATTTGCTGATGAAGCGGTTTGTATAGGCCCTCCATTAAGCAGTGAATCTTATCTAAATATCGCCAATATTATTTCGGCCGCAGAAATCACCAATGCCGATAGCATTCACCCCGGCTACGGATTTTTATCCGAGAATGCCCGTTTTTCAAAAATATGTGAAGAACATGGGATTAAATTTATTGGTGCTTCTCCAGAAATGATCGACCGAATGGGCGATAAGGCCAATGCCAAGGCCACCATGAAAGCAGCCGGTGTTCCTTGTGTTCCCGGCAGTGATGGCATCATAGAAACCTTTTCGGAATGTAAAAAAATTGCAAAAAAAACCGGTTATCCAGTCATGCTCAAGGCCTCTGCGGGTGGGGGTGGAAAAGGCATGCGAGCTGTTTGGAAAGAACAAGACCTTAAGGATGCCTGGGATTCCGCGCGACAAGAGTCCAAAGCAGCCTTTGGAAATGATGATATGTATATGGAAAAACTCATTGAAGAACCCCGACATATCGAAATTCAGATCATTGGAGATTCCAAGGGCAAAGCCTGTCATTTGTCTGAAAGAGACTGCTCTGTACAAAGACGGCATCAAAAATTAACAGAAGAAGTTCCCTCTCCATTTATGACCGATGCTTTGCGAAAAAAAATGGGTGCGGCCGCTGTAAAAGCAGCCGAATATATCCAATATGAAGGCGCTGGAACTGTAGAGTTTTTGGTAGATAAACACCGCAATTTTTATTTTATGGAAATGAACACCAGAATTCAGGTGGAGCATCCAATTACAGAGCAAGTTATTGATTTTGATCTTATTAGAGAGCAAATTCTTGTGGCTGCAGGGGTGCCAATCTCAGGGAAAAATTACACTCCCAATTTGCATTCTATTGAATGTCGTATCAATGCTGAGGATCCATTTAACGATTTTAGGCCCTCACCTGGGAAAATCACAACCTTGCATTCTCCTGGAGGGCATGGCGTCCGCCTAGACACCCACGTCTATGCCGGTTATACGATTCCACCCAATTATGACTCTATGATCGCCAAGCTGATCACCACGGCTCAAACACGCGAAGAAGCCATTCACAAAATGAAAAGAGCTTTGGACGAGTTTGTCATTGAAGGCATCAAGACCACCATTCCATTTCACAGGCAACTGATGGAGCATCCAGATTACATTTCTGGAGATTATACCACCAAGTTTATGGAAGATTTTATAATGGAATCCATAGAGTAAAATTTAAAAAACTTCGAAGATTATTCAGAGTTTTTTAAAATAAGTTAAACTTAAGCGATGAATTTATCCTATTGGGAGCAAAAGCAATGGCTGCAAAATATCGATTTTGCCATTGTTGGTAGTGGCATTGTTGGATTGAGTACAGCCTTGTTTTTAAAACAGCGCTTTCCAAAATCCAATATCACAATTCTCGAAAAAGGAATTTTACCCCAAGGCGCCAGTACTAAAAATGCAGGTTTTGGTTGTTTTGGAAGTTTGAGTGAGATTTTAGACGATTTAAAATCACATTCAGAAGCTGAAATTATACAGCTTGTAAAAGAAAGAGTCGATGGTTTACAACTCTTACGCCAAACCCTGGGGGATAGCAATATTGATTATAAAGCCCATGGTGGTTATGAACTGTTTCTAGAAAAAGACGCTCTTATATATGAGAGTTGTTTAGAAGAAATGAGCCGTATAAACAGCTTGCTCGCTTTTCTTTTTAAATCCGATATCTACCATAAAGTATCTGATAGGTTTCATTTTTCAAAGGTCAAAAAACAGTACATTTACAATAAATTTGAGGGCCAATTAGACCCTGGTAAAATGATGCAAGCCCTTTTACAAAGGGTTCAGAACTCCGGGGTAAAAATCCTCAATAATGTAGCGGTAGAATCTTATGAGGATTTAAATCACAGCGTTAAAATTAAAACAGATGCTTTTGAGTTAAACACTCAAAATTTGATTTTAACGACCAATGGTTTTACCAATGCACTTTTGCCAATTGACCTTTCACCAGCTCGCGCACAAGTCCTTATCACAAAGCCCATTCAAAACCTGGAAATAAAAGGCACCTTTCATATGGACTGTGGCTATTATTATTTTAGAAATATAGACCAGAGGATTTTATTAGGTGGCGGGCGAAATTTAGATATTGAAGGGGAAACCACAGCCTATTTTGCAACCACCAATAAGATTCAAACTGAACTAGAAAGGCTGCTCAAAGAAGTTATTTTACCAAACAAAGACTTTGAAATTGACCAGCGTTGGTCTGGTATTATGGGAGTAGGTTCTAAAAAAAAGCCTCTTGTTTTTCAGGCCTCAGAAAGGGTTTTTGTAGGCGCAAGGATGGGAGGTATGGGCATTGCGATTGGTTGCAGTATAGGCCAACAACTTTCAAAACTTATGGTATAAAAAAAGTGACCCTAGGGTCACTTTTTTTAAGCTTTAAAGCGTCAACTCAATTCAAAGGTAATTTTTAAATTGACTCTGAATTCATCTACTTGCCCCTCGCTGACTGTTGCGCTTTGGTCTTGCACATATACAGAACGAATGTTTTTTAGGGTTTTGGAGGCCTGTTGAACGGCTTTTTGAGTGGCGTCTTCCCAGCTTTTGCTAGAATTAGACAATACTTCTATAACTTTGAGTACTCCCATAGGTTTTAAGATTTGAGGTTATTAAAATAATTTGAATTTAAATATACCAAATAATTTTATATCCTAAGCATTGATGGCTTCAACCGCTTCGATTTTAGAACCCATCATTTGTTTGAGCATGTTTTCAATTCCATTTTTTAGTGTAAAAGTAGAGGAGGGGCAGCCGCTACAGGCCCCTTGTAGGATCACTTTGACAAGTTTAGTTTCTGGGTTGTATGATTCAAAGGCGATATTGCCACCATCGCTGGCCACAGCCGGGCGAATGTATTCCTCTAGGATGTTAATAATTTCTTTGGAAGTATCATCTAAACCCTCGTAAACTTTATCCAATTGTGCTGTTGTTTTATCGAGTGATTCGGCCGCATTGCTGCTAATCATATCCTTTTTTTGTTCAATATAATTTTTGATAAAGGTGCGAAGTTCGAGGGTTATTTCCTCCCATTCAATGACGTCAAATTTTGTAATAGACACATAGTTCTTGTCAATAAAAACAGATTTTACAAATGGAAATTGAAACAAGGCAGTCGCAAAAGGCGATAGTTTGGCCTCTTCTATGGAATTAAATTCAAAGCTTGTTGGCACTAAATTTTTATTGGCAACAAATTTTAGAACACTGGGATTTGGGGTGCTTTCGGCATAAACGGTGACCGCTTCTTTTGCTTTATTTTTAGCGTTTACAACTGGACCACCTTTGTTGAGATAGACCTCAATTTGAGAAGAAACCTCTGCTTTAACCGCTTCCCATTCTACGATGTCATAACGTTCAATGGCTACAAAATTTCCGGAAAGATATACCTTTTTGACAAATGGTAAATAAAAAAGCTGTTGTGCTAGTGGGGACTCTTTGGCCTCATCAATATTAGAATACTCAAAGCTGTCGTATTGTAGGATAAATTGATTGGCCTCAAATTTTAGAATTTTCGGATTGCTTGTCTCTTTGGGCGTGATCTTAAAATTCATTATTTTTTTTATTCAAATATACTAAACGATTCAAATTCCATTATCAATTTTATAAAAGTTTTAAATTCGACTGATTTTATAATTAATTACTCAAAACAATTCAATATTTTTATAAAAAACCATTTAAGTTGAAAAAATTACCACTGCTTATTTTTTTAAGTGCTTACACATTAAATACGCTCTCTGCTCAGGACTTATTGATGCAAGATGGGACTTTCAGCCAGTGCAGTGGAATATTGTATGATTCTGGGGGTAGTGGTGCTTACGGAAATAGCGAGAATTATACCCTTACAATTTGTCCAGATAGCAGTGTAGGAACCGCTGTACAATTAGATTTTACATTTTTTGAAACTCAAAACAATGTGGATATTTTAAGCGTGTACGACGGATCAAACACTTCCGCTTCGCTGCTTGGATCTTTTTCTGGAACAGCCAACCCAGGAATTATTTTAGCCACAAATGCTACGGGCTGTTTAACACTCTCTTTTAATTCCAACAACGCTATTACAGGGGGTGGTTTTACGGCTAATATCAGTTGTGCAACAAGCTGCCAGGACATTGATCTTTCTATTTCGTCCAGTCCAGCTGCCACGGCAAGTGGAAGTATCATTGCAAGTCCAGGAGATAATATAGATTTTGAAGCCATCACCAACTTTTCTGTCGATGGAACAGGCGCCAATTATACATGGAGTTTCGGGGATGGAGCGATTGAAAGCAATGGATCTAACAGCATAAGCCATTCGTACAATGCCATTGGTACTTACACAGTTAGTTTGACTGTAACGGATACCAACCCAACGGGCTGCTCAGAAACCACAACCGTAATTGTTCAAATTTTAGGGCCCTATTTACTCATAGACCAATCGACTTACTCTGTCGATCAATTGGTCGAAGATGTTTTGATTAACAGTTCTTGTGCTGAGATTTCGAATATCATTTCTTCAACTGGGACAAACTTTGGTTCATCAAATGGAATAGGCTATTTTACAGGGAACGGCCAGTCTTTCCCATTTATTGAAGGGGTTGTACTTTCTACAGGGGACGCCAATCAATCGGGTGGGCCAGAGACGGGCACATTAAGTGGAGGCTCTTATGCATGGCCCGGAGATTTAGACCTAGCCAATGCCATTCCGGGTCTAGAATACTCATCATCCTACAATGCGACCTATGTTCAGTTTGACTTTGTTCCCAAAGCGGATACAATCGAATTTAATTTTATTTTTGCGTCCGAAGAATATGGAACTTTTCAATGCTCATATACTGATGCTTTCGCATTTTTATTAACCAACAATCAAACAGGCCAGACGACAAATTTAGCAGTTGTCCCAGGAACGGCTGATCCAATATCAGTTCTCAGTGTAAGAGACAATACTTACAATACAGATTGCACCTCTGTCAATGAAGAATATTTTGCAGCTTATTATGGCACTGGAGGACTTCCAGTAGCTGACAGTCCTATCGATTTTCGAGGGCATACTGTTAGCATGGCGGCTCAATCTGCTGTTATTCCAGACACATCATATACCATCAAACTTGTCATTGCTGATGATTTTGACTACCTCTATGACGCCGCTGTTTTTCTTGAAGCGGGAAGTTTTAATTTGGGTGGTGATTTAGGAGATGATATAACCATTGAAGCTGGAACGGCTTTATGTGATGGAGGTACAATCACCCTAGATACACAGTTCACCGAAGCCACCCACGTTTGGTATCTTGATGGCGTTGTAATTGAAGGTGCTTCAAACGCTTCTATTGACATCACTGAAGAAGGGCTTTATGCTGTGGATATTATTTATGATGAGGAATGTACATCATCTGATTCTATTTTAATTGAATACAAGCCCTCACCAATCATTGAAGGTGTTGAAGATCTTGTTTTATGTGATTCTGGAAACACAACTTTTGACCTTAGTCAAAATAACAATTTAATCCTAGGATCTCAAGACCCTTCAAGCTTTAATATTTCTTATCACACCCTTGCTGAGGACGCTGAAGATGATTTAAATCCTATTACGACCAATCTTACCGACTATACCACATCTAATGGGAATCAAACTATTTATATAAGAATTGAAGACGCCATATCAGAAAGTTGTTATGTTACTGGATCGTTCGAGTTGGTATTATTAACCTTACCCATGAGTCCAATCAGCAATGGAGATCTTACAGACTGCGACAGCGGCCAGACTTTAACTGCGGCGGCCACAGTCAATACAGACCAAACTCTTATATGGTATGATGCTGCTAGCGGC
>PBQM01000041.1 GCA_002725015.1 Flavobacteriaceae bacterium
GGTTTGGAAAGCAAAACCAATGCATGCAACCTTCAGCAGACTTAAAATCTCGTTTTTTAGATTAAAAAACTGTTTTCAAAAACAGTCTTATCTAATTTTGTTTAAAGCTGAAAATATCAGTGTATTCAAGCTGTGGTATGACACAAATAAAATTGGAAGGCAGTAAAGAAGACTGGGAATTGATCTTGTCTAAAACAAAAGAATTGGAAAAATACGACTTAGATTGGTGGACAGAAGATTTGATTCCTGTTTTAGAAAAATTCGTTGAGGCTTCAACTGGAAAAACAGATACTGAATTTTGGGGTCAGATGTATAAAAGTCATGGAGGCAGCGGCGCCCCCATAATTGATGGATGGATCCTTAAGTTCTTTCCATACCTTCAGGACAAAACAACCACAACAGATTTCCCCTCAGGCATGGCCAAAGCAGATTTTTACTGGCTCTACCACGACAAACAATATCAAATGGAGTTTATTGCTGGGTTTATGGGGGTCAAACAAAACAAAAAAACCTTAGAACTAAGACCGGAAATTGGCTGGGCAATAAGAGATACTGGCATAGAGGGGATTAAAGATAAAGATACTGATTACAAGGACGATATTTTAAACCCCAATGGAAATTAATTAAGAAATAGAGAAGTAGATTTACTTGTTCATCAAATCACCTGCTCCAAGTGATCGTCCCATTCTTTGGGTTTTGGGTCGTGAAGCTTGCCTTCAAGCTTGGCAATAAGGGTTGAAACTGTCGCATCTCCAGTGACATTGATAACCGTTCTGCACATATCCAAAGGCCGGTCCACCGCAAAGATCAATGCCAAACCAATGGCCAGTTTATCTGCAGGAAAACCTACAGATTCTAAAACAATGACCAACATTACCATACCAGCACCGGGCACAGCCGCACTGCCAATGGAGGCTAAGAGTGCTGTAAGTACAATCATCAGTTGATCGGTAAAGGTCAAGTCAAAATTGAGGGCTTGTGCAATAAAGACAGCGGCAACCGCTTGGTAAAGACTGGTACCGTCCATGTTAATGGTCGCACCAACAGGCAGTACAAAGCTAGACACTTCTTTGTCCACACCAATGTGTTCCTCCACCCGCTCCATGGTTACTGGAAGGGTGGCAGCACTGCTGCTAGTGGAAAAAGCCAGCAATTGGGCTGGACTGATTTGCTTTAAAAACCAAAAGGGATTCTTTTTAACCACAAAAGCCAAAATAAAAAGGTAAAAACAAACCATCAAAAACAAGCCTCCCACAACCACAGAGGCATAAAATAAAAGCGCATATAAAAGTTCTGAATCTCCTGAAGAGACTACCACATTGGCCAAAAGTGCAAATACCGCATAAGGCGCCGACAACATGATCAAATCCACCATTTTTAAAACCACATCATTGAGTGAATCAAATATATCTTTAAGCGGCTTGGCCCTTTTCTCGCCGATGAGCAGTAGAGAAATACCTAAGAAAATAGACAGAAAAATAACTTGTAACATCAACTTGTTGTTGCTGAGCGCAGAAAACGCATTTTCAGGGACCATATCCACCACAAAAGCAAGCGGACCGCTGTCTTGTTGTCGACTCGCCTCCTCAATTTTTCCTTGTACACTGCTGTTGTTGGCATAAGTGGCCGTCAATTTGGAAATGGTGGCATCTGAAACCCCATTACCTGGTTTAAAAATATTGACCAAACTCAAGCCAATACCAATGGCTACAACGGTTGTCAAAACGTAGATGACAACGGTTTTTAGTCCAATGGAAGCAAATTTAGAAATGTCTTTTAAATCTGATATGCCCTTGATCAAAGAAGCTAAAATCAAAGGCACTGCAATCAATTTGAGCAGCTTTACAAAAATGGTTCCCAAAGGTTTGATCCAAGCGCCGATAAACCCAACCCCTCCTTGTATTTGAAGCATTAAAACCCCAAAAACCACACCCATAAGCATGCCGATTAATATTTTCCAATGCAAGGCTAAGGATTTCATAGAATTAAATTTTAGTAAGACGGTTTAGCAATACAAAATCTGCCAGGACTAGTGCAGTCATGGCCTCAACAATAGGAACTGCACGTGGGACTACACAAGGGTCATGACGGCCCTTACCAAGCATTTTTACCAAATTGCCATCCTTGTCAATGGTATCTTGAGATTGCATCACAGTAGCGACGGGCTTGAACGCAACAGTGAAGTAAATATCCATCCCATTGCTAATTCCACCCTGAATTCCGCCAGAATTATTTGTTTTCGTAGTTCCGTCCGAGTTAAAGGCATCGTTGTGTATGCTGCCTTTCATTTTAACCCCTTCAAAACCTGAACCATACTCAAACCCCTTGACAGCATTTATGGACAACATAGCCTTGCCTAATTGAGCGTGGAGGCGATCAAAGACGGGTTCGCCCAGGCCAACTGGTACATTTTTAATTACACAAGAAACCGTACCGCCAATTGTGTCCCCTTCTTTTCGGATCTCTCTAATTTTTTCTATCATGGTCTCGGCTACAGCTGCATCAGGACAGCGCACCATATTTGATTCTGTTTTGGATAAATCCAAATCTTGGTGGTTTTTTCCTAGGGAAATATTTCCCACAGAAGAGGTATAAGCTGTAATGCTTATGTTGCTTAAAAATTGTTTTGCAATAGCGCCAGCGACCACACGGCAGGCAGTTTCTCTGGCAGAACTCCGACCACCACCTCTGTAATCGCGTTGCCCATACTTTTCACTGTATGTAAAATCGGCGTGACTTGGACGAAATACATCTTTAATGTGGGTGTAATCTTTTGATTTTTGATTGGTGTTTTTGATGACAAATCCAATGGGCATTCCTGTGGTCACACCATCAAAAATTCCTGAGAGAAATTCAACAACGTCCGGTTCTTTGCGCTGGGTCACAATCTTGGATTGACCAGGCTTGCGGCGGTCCATCTCTTGCTGAATCTTATCAAAATCAATGGGGACTCCTGCAGGGCATCCATCAATGACGCCTCCAATCGCCAAGCCGTGAGATTCTCCAAAGGTGGTGAGTTTAAAAACAGATCCAAATGAATTTCCAGCCATGATAATTGTCCCTATTGATTAATTTAAGAGTTAAAATTAATAAAACAAACGCTAGTAGACACTAATTTGAGATACAATTTTTTAGAGCCTTTTCATAAACCGACTCATATCTCGACACAATGGGGTGAATATCAAATTTTGAAGCCACGGATTTTGAAGCTGTTTTAAAGGCCTGAAGCGTATTGTTGTTTTTTAGAATTTTAAGGGCGTTTTTAGACATGCATTCCACATCCCCTACGGCACTCAAATAACCAGATACCCCGTCTATATTAACTTCTGGTAGACCCCCCGTATTGCTAGAAATTACAGGGACACCTGAAGCCATGGCTTCCAAAGCAGAGAGTCCAAAACTTTCAGTTTCAGAGGGCAAAAGAAACAAATCACTAAAGCATAAAATTTTATTAACCTCGTTACTATTTCCAAGAAAAACCACGCGGTCTTGAATTCCGAGTTGTACACAAAGGCGTTCAGCATTCTCGCGGGCAGGCCCTTCCCCGATCATCATTAATTTTGAAGGGATTTCTTTTTGAATGGCATTAAAAATATCAATGACATCAGGAATGCGTTTGACATCTCTAAAATTACTAACATGTGTAATGACGCGCTCATCCGCCGTAGCCAAAAGACCTCGAGGGCATAAATTAACTATATTTTTATACTTTTCTAAATCCACAAAATTAGGAATGACACAGATGTCCTTTTCTGTTTTAAAAAGCCTTTGAGTGTCCTGTTTTAAACTTTGGGACACAGAGGTGACCGCATCGGATGCATTGATGCTAAAAGTAACGGCAGTTTTATAAAAGGGATGGCTACCGACTAAAGTGATGTCAGTTCCGTGTAAGGTCGTCACAATTGGCAATTCTATCCCTTGCTGAAGCAACATTTTCTTGGCCATATAAGCCGCATAGGCATGAGGAATAGCGTAATGAACGTGCAAGACATCTATATTGTGAATTTTTACCATGTCTACGATCTTACTGGACAAAGCCAACTCATAAGGTTGGTAATGAAACAAAGGATAATCAGGGACGTTGACCTCATGAAAGTGTACATTGGCACTGATCAGCTCAAGACGTACTGGCTGTCTGTAGGTAATAAAGTGTACTTGGTGGCCTTTTCGGGACAACTCAAGACCAAGTTCGGTAGCAATGACGCCACTACCCCCAAAAGTTGGATAACATACTATGCCTATTTTCATTTTAATCTGTAATGGCTTGATAAATCAAGCTTTGAATCTCAGTTCGGATGTTTGCTTCAAGCAAACGGTTATTTTTGGAATCAGGATAAGTTCTATTGGACAAAAATACGTAAATAATTTCTTCTTCAGGATCTGCCCATGCCAAAGTACCTGTAAACCCCGAATGCCCAAAACTTTCCATAGAGACACAACCACATGTAGGACCGCCTTCTTCTAATTGAGGTTTGTCAAAGCCAACCCCCCTGCGGTTGTCTTCATCGCAATAGTAACAGCGATTAAAAGCGTCAAAGGTTTGAGGTTTAAGGAATCGCTCACCACCATAAGTGCCATTTTGTAGAAACATTTGCATCAATTTAGCAACGTCATTGGCATTGCTAAACAGACCGGCATGGCCACCCACGCCATTCTGCATGGCGGCTCCCATATCATGAACATATCCATGAACCGTTTCAAATCGAAAATAATCGTCTTCTTCTGTAGGGATAATTTGAGATTTATCAAATTGATCCAAGGGATTATAAGTAGAAAAATTAGCTCCAATCGGCTTGTAAAAGCGCTGTTGTATCAAGCTGTCCAAAGGCAAGTCGTAATGGGTTTCAATAAGTTCTTTGACAATATAATATGGCAGGTCACTATAGCGGTATTCCTTTTTTTCTAAAAGCTCAGAGTCGATGATTTTTTGATGAATTGAATCTGTAAAATCGACCCTGAGGTATTTTTGATCAGAAATTTTAATGGGAAAATCCATAGATTTTACAGTCCTAAAAAAATCGGAATTGGGCTGCTGACTTGTGGAGTCTAGGGTGGCTGTATAAAACGGAATCCAGGGTTTGAGTTGGGCATGGTGGGAGAGCATTTCTTTAAGGCTGATTTGACTCTTGTTGGAATTTTTATAGGCAGGCAGTAACCTCCCCAATCGATCATCTAAGGAAACCATCCCTGTCTCTACCAACTCCATAAGCAATGGTAGGGTAACTAAAATTTTAGTCAGTGAGGCCACATCGTAAAGGTCAGTAGTTGCAACCTTTCTAGTTTTGTCATAATTGTGGTGACCAAAGCTTTTGTGGTATACCACCTTGCCTTTACGAGCAACGAGCAATTGCAAACCAGGAGTCATTTGATTGTCTATTGACAACTGCGCCATAGAATCTAATTTCACAAGCCGTTTTGAACTCATTCCAACAGCTTCAGCAGCGCCATAAGCCAATCTCCCAACTGATGGGTTTTCAACTCCAAAACCTACTTTGTAAGGGGAATCGTTGATGCTAACCGGTAATTTACCTTTGGTAGGTAAAGCACCAAAAATAATTTGAGCGGCAATTCGCTGAGATATTTTATGGTTTTGATAGGCCAATAAAACACTTTCAATATTTAAAAATGACTTTATAGAATTTAGGGCATAGGGTTTGGCAAATACCACTAAAATGACTTTGTGTTTTCTAGAAATTTCTTGTAACCAAACCAATTCTTTATTTGAAAACTCATAGGATTTCCAAGGGCTGTCGTCAGACTTGTGAAATCCAATGATGACTGTGCTAAACGCCTTAAGCTCTGTCAAGACTGTATCTAAATTTTGAGATTCTATTTTTTTAACCGCAGTGTATTGCCTCAATGTTTTGTAAAATACCTCCCCCGAGACATCTCCCATTGGCAGATATGCTACCTTTTGTAATTGTAAATCTTTGATGGGAAGTATTGAAGCATCGTTTTTAACAAGGGTATGGGCGTTTTGCATCAAACGCTCGTATAAAAGCTCGTCTTTTTTACGGTTTAAATCATTGACAAGATTTTCAATGGGAATCGGCTTATAACGGTGCAGACCTACTTTGTACTTAGCCCTTAGAATCTTTTTTACAGAGTGTGCCAAACGCGCTTCGGATATTTGACCCTTCTCATAAGCGGCTTGTATTTGTCGCATGCCTTGAATAACATCCCCAGACATCAACAAAACATCATTGCCAGCTTTAAAAGCCTGTAAATCAATGGCGCCAGGACTGTTGTAATTTGAAACTCCCTTCATATCCAAAGCATCCGTAAAAATTAACCCTTTAAAATTGAGCTTTAATTTTAGAAGCTTTGTGACAATGGGTTTTGACAATGATGATGGATACTGATTTCTGGATTCCAAAGCAGGAACATTTAAATGGGCCACCATCACACCAGACAAACCATTTTTAAAAAGGGTTTTGTAAGGATATAATTCCACATTTTGAAGTCGTTTTTTGTTAAACCTCACAGTGGGTAAAGTTTTGTGCGAATCTGTATCGGTATCCCCATGCCCGGGAAAGTGCTTGGCAGTGGCTAAAACCCCTGCACTTTGCATACCTTGCATAAAGGCCAAAGCTCTGTCTGTAACATTTTGCTTGTCCTCACCAAAAGAACGGTTGCCAATGATGGGATTATTGGGATTGGTGTTGATATCGACCACAGGAGCAAAATTAAAATGCACACCCAAGCGCTTACAATGCTGTCCAATGTGCTGGCCTGTTTGTCTTATGAGGTCTAAATTTTTAACAGCGCCCAGGGTCATATTCCATGGAAAAGCAAAGGTAGAATCCAGTCGCATTTTTAGCCCCCATTCAGCATCCATTCCTATGAGTAAGGGGATGTTTGAAAGCGCTTGTATTTCGTTGTTTAAATGGGCTTGGCGCAGCCCCCCCCCTTTAGAGTAAATCAAACCCCCAATCTCTTGCGCTTTGATAAGTGAGATTAGTTTTGCCTTGTCGAGGTTCTTGCGGTCCGAAAAAACTTGAACCATATAGAGTTGTCCTATTTTTTGCTTGGTACTCAAGTTGTTGTAAACACTGTCAACCCATTGTTTTTGAGCTAAAGAATCTATTGCTTTTAAGGGAGATTGGGCCAGGATTAAACAGCTGTTAAGACCTAAAAAAAAGCAGAGTAACGCACGCATAAATATGTTTTCTGTAGCGGTGAAAATACCATGCCAAAATACCATTTTTACTTTTAAATTCAACATTGCGATCCCTAATAATTCACATAACCAGTCACTTTTTTTAAAGAAACTTATTTTGGCATACATATTGAACATAGGCAACTAAAACATATACTATGAAAAAAATCACTTACCTACTGCTCTTTGCAATTATCTCTAATACAGCTTTTGCACAATCCAGAAATTTTATCGATCAACCTTATCTAGAAACAACTGTAAAAGTTGATACCTTGGTCGTTCCAGACCAAATTTTTATGTCTATTTATATCAATGAAGGGGAAGACCGCAACAAAATTTCATTGGAAAAACAAGAAAAAAAAATGGCCGTGGTCTTGGAAGGCTTGGGGATAGACCTAAAAAAACAATTAAAACTACAAGATCTAAGCAGCGATTTTAAAAATTATTTTTTAAAGCGAAAAAATGTCCTTAAATCTAAAATTTATAGGCTTGAGGTTTTCGATGCTGTAACTGCCGGACAGGTACTGATCGCATTAGAAGCAAAGGGAATATCAAATGTGCAATTGATAAAAACAGCCTACTCAAAAATAAAACAACTGCAAATTCAAATCAAATCAAAAGCCATTCTTAAAGCGAAAAAAGTTGCAGAAGCTCTGACCACCCCTTTAAATCAAACCTTAGGAAAAGCCATTTACATTAGAGATGAATATTACAACAGCCCGGTCTATAGAGACAATAGAATGGCCATTACAGCGGAAACAGTCGAAGAAGACAGTGCTGATAAGAAATTTCAAAAACCCATTGACATTGAGTTTTCTAAAATCAAATTGCAAACTGTAGTGAGCGTAAAATTTGCTATAAACTAGAAAAAACGGGCATGCCAACTCTCGGCTGCTGGGACTTCCCAAAAGTCTAAATATTCCGCTTTGGTTTGCACCAAATGGTTAAAGACAATGGTATTCTTAGATACTGCCTTGTCTTTAACCATTTTTTTAAATTCTTTGAGAGGTTTATAGGCAATATAATCTCCTTGCTTGTAGGATACATTCAATTTATCTAAAAGATCTACTTTAAAGGCTGTTTCCAATTGCTGTATAAAATGTACAGAGGCGTCAATAGAGCAGCCTGATGCCAATTGCTGGTTTTGATCCAATCCAATAACAATAAAGCGCTTATATCTTATTTCGAATGCTGCCTTTAAATCAGCACCATGCGCCGTCCAGCCTTCTAAAAAAGTTTGTAATTTATTGGATATTTCTTGAATTTCATCCAATGTAAAAGAGCGGTTACACTGGTAAATCCAAATGCGGGCAGTTTGTGGAAGAGATGAAAATTCAACGGTCATATATTATAAATCTTTGGCTTTGGCAATAAGTTCTGCAATGTCTTGAACAGCGACCGCGGCTTCGGCTTTGTTTTTTACACCATCGCTCATCATTGTGTTGCAAAAAGGGCAGCCGGCTGCAATGATGTCTGGTTTTGTTTGCAGTGCCTGTTCAGTCCTTTCTATATTGATTTCTTTTTTACCGGGTTCTGCATCTTTAAACATTTGAGCACCACCAGCACCACAACACAACCCTTTTTTTCGGCAGTTTTTCATCTCTACTAGTTCTGCATCTAATTTTTTAATCAACTCTCTGGGCGCTTCATATATATTGTTGGCACGTCCCAAATAGCAAGGATCGTGAAAAGTAATGCGCTTGCCTCTGAATTGACCTCCCTGGATGCTGAGCCTTCCAGAATCTAGGAGGCTTTTTAAAAATTGAGTGTGGTGGACCACTTCATATTGTCCTCCCAGTGAAGGGTATTCATTTTTAATGGTATTAAAACAATGAGGACAAGCCGTGACAATTTTTTTTATTTCATAAGAATTCATCACTTCGATATTGGCAACGGCTTGCATTTGAAATAAAAACTCATTGCCAGCGCGTTTGGCAGGATCGCCTGTGCAACTCCCTTCAGTTCCTAAAACTGCAAAGGAAACTTTGGCACTGTGCATGATTTTGACAAGGGCTTTGGTGATTTTCTTGGCTCTGTCGTCAAAACTACCAGCACAACCCACCCAAAACAACACCTCTGGAGAAATCCCCTGAGAATGCAATTCTGCCATGGTTGGAACTTTGAGTGATTCCTTCATTTATTTGGGTTTTAATTTATTTATTGATTTTTACCATCGTCAAAAACTTGGATGGTCACTTCTTTTTCTACCAAGTCCGTAAATTTACCTCTATAGCGCGTGGCTTTTACCAAGTGGTTGTCAATCCAGTGATAATTACCGCCTCTGGGTTTGCCCATTAACAATGTGTGGTAGTTAAAACCATGTTGTTTTAACCAAGCTTGTGTCACGGCTCTGTGCTCTTCTGTTCTTGATGTGAAAAAACAAATCATATGGCCTTGTTCATACCATTTGTTGCAGGTGATTTTAGCATCTTCAAAGGGAAGACAAGTGGCCATGCGTTCCGGTTCTTCATTGGGAACATCCTCAGTAATGGTACCGTCTATATCGATAAGGTAGTTTTTTACCCCTTCTGGCAACACAGGGCTTATGAGTTCTCCCTCTTCAACTTTTTGATGTAATAATGCGTCTGCTTCTTCTCGTTTCATTTTTTAATATAATTTATTCGTTATTCCAATTTAATCGGTCCATTTGATTGTA
>PBQM01000042.1 GCA_002725015.1 Flavobacteriaceae bacterium
TGTGAAATCCTCATAAGTAATATCTCCACCGGAAGTAAAATCTGTGCCCGCGAGTGATACAGATGAAATGCCTGTACCATCATTAGATGTTGGTACGGAAGCGCAATAACAACCCTCTTGGGCCGTTCTGACAGATTGCTCTTCACAACCATCAGCATTGCCATTGACGTTGTAAGGAGTGACGGTATAAAAGTAATTTTGACCAATAATGACACTTGAAAAATTATAGGTTGTTGAACTCCCTAAATCCAATGCATCAACTAGATCGTTTCCACCGGATGTGGTTCCAGCAGTGAGCAAATAGCCGTCAGCATCTGAAACTGTATCCCAGGAAACACTAAAATCGTAGTTTCCGCAATTTTCGTCAGCTGTATCTGTAAAGTTAGAAGCACAGCCAGGAGGAGTTGAAGGAGCTTCTTCAACTAAAATATCATCAAGATTTAAGAAAGCTCCATCAGCACCTGAATAATTGAAAATTATTTTAACATCGCTTAATCCAACATAAGAAGACAAATCAATAGTCTGGGTGTAGAACTCACTGGTATTAAACACACCTGCATCATCTTCACTGAATAATTCAATCACACTGGTTCCATCGTCAATAGATACAATAAAATCATAATTATCGTATGGGTCTACACTCCAGTAATAACTCATAGCCCAGGAAAAAATAAGCCGTGGACTTGTAGCGGTTGAAAAATCTAAAATTGGAGAAATTAAAGACTCATTTTGTGTGCCAAGATCATAAGCAACTGTCGCAAGATTAGATCCTGTATTAGCACCAAATGTTGATATAACCCAAGTTTGGTTGGCATTGGTTTGAGTCAAAGTCCATTCTGCTGGTATAGAAGTACTGTCTTCAAAACCCTCATCTAGGTATTGTCCAAAAGAAAAGGACGAATAAATGATGACTATAAGTAAATTTAAAAAAGTAATTTTTTTCATAATAGTTAATTTTGGTTATTTTTAAGAGAGTTTTGATAAATATAAATGAGACATTTTAAAAACTCAAGAGTTTTAAAAATATCATATTATTGAATACTTCCCATGAAGTATTACAAATTATCGATTAAACGTTCAATAAATTCGACAAAAAACTAAACAACTTTTAATTTAAAACAAAAAAAACCACAATGTAGATTGTGGATTTTTGAAAAGCAGGGTTTTAGGATTTACTATATAAACTTTTCCATGATGGCATCACTGACACCCATATTGCTAAAGCCACCATCGTTGTAAAGGTTTTGCAGGGTTACACGCTTGGTTAAATCACTGAACAAGGTCAGAGTGTAATTGGCACAATCAAGGGCCGTGGCATTTCCAAGAGGAGACATTTTTTCAGCATAGGCAATAAAACCATCAAAGCCTTTGACTCCTTTGCCCGCAGTAGTGGGTGTGGGAGATTGAGAAATGGTGTTCACTCTTACATTTTTGTCACGTCCAAAAAAGTAGCCGAAGCTTCGGGCAATACTTTCCAAATACGCTTTGTTGTCTGCCATATCATTGTAATCAGGAAATACCCTCTGGGCTGCCATATAAGACAAGGCGACAATACTGCCCCATTCGCTCATCGCATCGGCTTTGTAAAGAGTTTGCATGACCTTGTGAAAAGACATGGCTGAAACGTCGGTTCCCTTTTGCGTCCAATCGTACTTTTGATCTGTGTAAGGCCGGCCTTTTCGAACGTTGACTGACATCCCAATGGAATGCAGTACAAAATCTATTTTACCTCCCAAAATTTCCATGGATTTGGTGACCAGGTTTTCCAAGTCTTCCAAAGAAGTAGCGTCTGCAGCAATGATTTCTGCGCCGGTCTTTTTTGCCAATTCATTGATGCTCCCCATCCGCATGGCAATGGGTGCATTGGTCAGGACAAAGGTTCCGCCTTCCTCGAATACGCGCTCGGCCGTGATCCAGGCAATAGAATTTGGATCCAAAGCACCAAAAATAATTCCTTTTTTTCCTTTGAGTAATTGATGTGACATTTATGATCTAATTTAGATGGTTATATTCTGATACAAATATACCATTAATTCAACAACTGTTGGGCGTGTGCTTTTGCAGAGGCCGTAACTTTTGATCCTGCTAACATTTGTGTAATTTCTTCCAATCGTTCCTGCAAATCTAAGGTTTTTAATTCCGTTATTGTACTGTTGTTTTTTTCGGACTTAAAAACTTTGAAATGGGCATCCCCTTTTGCTGCTATTTGAGGTAAGTGTGTGATTGTAAACACCTGCATATAGCGACTCATTTCTTGCATGATTGAAGCCATTTTATTAGAGATTTCCCCAGAGACACCCGTATCAATTTCATCAAACATAATGGTCGGTAATTGCTGATGTTTTGATAAGACAAACTTAACAGCCAACATAATTCTTGAGAGTTCACCTCCAGAAACCCCTTTTTTTAATGGCAAAAATTGACCGCCTTTATTGGTTCTCAATTCAAAACACAGAAGGTCTTTTCCATTTTTTAAGAAGGATTCTGACAATGCCATACCAATTTTAAATTTTGCGTGTGGCATTCCCAAATCATGCAGTAAATCTTCAAGCTTAGACTCAAGTTTTGGCAATACTGATTGACGCTTTGAAGTGATGAGCTCCGAAATGGCCTTTAATTTTTTTAAATTGTCCTTTAACAAATCGTTTGAGATATTGAGTTGCTGCTCGTAATTTCCAAGTTTTGAGGTTTTTTCTAATAGCGCATTGTAAACCGCGTTTAAGGCAGTCATAGAATTCACACTGTGTTTGCCAAAAAGATCGTGAATTTTCTTTAAGTATCCTTCAATTTCATTCAAGCGCTTTGGATCCGACTCAAGACTGTTTTGTTTGGACTCGATCTCAAAAGAAATATCATCCAACTCAATTGCCAAGCTGTCAATACGCTCGTAAATTGATTTGAAATTGTCCGATAATTCGCTTAGTTTTTGGAAGCGTTGCTTTAAGCTTATTAAATGCGCATTGGTACCCACTTCATCTGCGTTTAAAAGTTGTCTTGAATATTCTAGCTCGGCCTGAATGTCTTCAATATTACTTAAAGTATTAAATTCGGATTCAAGGGATTCCGTATCGATTTCAAGAACTTTTGAAGCTTCTAACTCGTTGACTAAAAAACTTTGATAATCAAACTCATTTTTGGACTGTTGCTTTTTATACTTAAGAACTTCAATGTCTTTTTCAATGCGTTTATGATTTAAAAGTAATTTATTATAGGCCTCAAGATCAGAATTCGTTTTGGCCAAAGCATCAATGATTTGAAACTGAAAGGCATCTTTGGTCAGGGACAGGGTCTGGTGTTGAGAATGGATGTCTACCAAGCGGCTTCCCAAAGCTAGCAATACATCCAATTTAACAGGGGAGTCATTGACGAAAGCCCTTGATTTTCCTGAGTGAAGGATCTCACGTCTGATTATGGTTTCAGAGTCATACTCCAAATCGTGAGCCTTGAAAAAAGAATTTAAATTGTAAAGATTCAATTGAAAAACACATTCAATGATACTTTTTTTTGAGGGGTCTTTGATATTTGATAAATCAATGCGCTTCCCTAAAACCAATGACAAACCCCCTAAAAGAATGGACTTACCAGCACCGGTTTCTCCAGTAATCGTGGTCAAACCTGAACTAAAGTCCACTCTCAGGTCTTCAATAAGTGCATAATTTTTTATGTGGAGTTGAGATATCAAAAACTTGTATTTAAAATTTAATTTTCTGCCATTTTTTTGAATGGATGGGCGCCACTTTATTCAAAGTTGAAACCAAATCTGAAATCTTGACTTTTGGGCCAGAAGAAAAGATGTCAGTGATTTCGTCTGCTTTGGCATCAAAAAAGGTCCGGACCAAAAAAGAGTTTGGTCTTCGCTTGTGCAAATTTTTAAAATTCACAATTGCATTTGAAATGGCTGTTTTGGCCTCTTTTGGATTGGCCGCCATAAGGTCCAGCCCCAAACGGTGATAGTCGTATAAAACCTTGCGAAACTCACTGTAAGAATTGGACAGTACATTGTCAATCAAAACGCGGCGTGTTTGATCGCCACCACTTGGAGGTTCCCAGCCCATGCTGTTACCGCGTTGTGAGTAATTGGCTATGTCCCTGGCTTGCTCATAATATTTTTGACCACCATTGAGTGCAAAAGTGTCAGCATCCATCGCCAAAATCATATAAACGTGAAATGCAATTACTGAAATTAAATTTGATTCAAATTGTTGCGTATTAAAATTGAGATTTTGATACTCTAAATAATTAAAATTAAAATCTTTGTCATTAAAATTATAAACCGAACTGCTGTAGCTAGAATTGTACACAGGCCTGGCGGATTGCACTTGAATGCTGGCCTGAAAAGCGTCTGAGCTGTAATCCAAAATATTGACGACCATACTACAATCTATACGCTCTAAAACTTCAAAGGACTTGTTGGTCCAACGGGTGTTGTTTACAAACTCTGACAGTTGTTTTTCCAATGTTTTAAAAACTTGAACATTTTCGTTTCCAGTTTGCTGCGCATTGACAACAAAGTTGCAATTGAGTTCTTGGGCAAACAAATTAAAGGCAGTCATCAAAAAAATCAAAATACAGGCAATTCTTCTAACCATGGGTTCGCTTTATAAGTTCCTCTAGGATGTCATCCGCTACTTCGGCCTTTGTTTTTAAAGGGTGTTTCGTTTGATTCAAATCCTTATCAATAATAGTAATTTTATTTGTAGGTACACCAAAACCTGCCCCAAAATCTTTTAAAGAGTTTAGAACAATTAAATCTAAATTCTTAGACTTGAGTTTTTTAATTGCATTGGCTACTTCGTCATCTGTTTCCAAAGCAAATCCAACCAAAAACTGATGGGCCTTAACAGCCCCCAGAGAGGCTAAAATATCCTCTGTTTTTTCCAACTCTAACAACAATGACTCTGAAGTCTTTTTTATTTTAGAAAGCGCTGTTTTTTTGGGTCTATAATCTGCAACTGCGGCAGATAAAATTGCAGCGTCTACCGAACTAAAATGTTGATGAACAACTTTATACATCTCTTTGGCTGTAAAAACAGCATGTGTAGTAACTCTGTTACTGTCAATTTTACAATGGGTTGGACCGCTAACTAATATGACCTCAGCTCCTTTGTTGGCAGCGCTGTTGGCCAATTCAAAACCCATTTTACCCGAAGCATAATTACCAATAAATCGAACCGGATCAATGGCCTCATAAGTCGGTCCTGCTGTAATCAATATTTTTTTTCCATAAAGCGGGAGTCCCGCTAAAATATGGTTTTCAACCGTATTAACTATTTCATCAGGTTCGGCCATTCTGCCCATACCCACAAGACCACTCGCCAATTCACCAAAAGCTGATGGAATCAATACATTTCCGTAGGACTGCAATGTTTTTAAAGCTGATTGAGTGGTGGGGTGATTGTACATATCGAGATCCATAGCAGGCGCAAAATAAACAGGGCATTTTGCAGATAAGTAAGTAGCAATGAGTAAATTATCGCTGTTTCCACTAACCATTTTAGAAAGCGTATTGGCAGTGGCAGGTGCGATGATAAACAAATCAGCCCAGAGCCCGAGTTCTACGTGATTATTCCAGACCGCATTTTCATCCTCTTCATTAGTGAAGTTGGAAACAACCGGATGATTGGACAATGTTGAAAGCGTAAGTGGCGTGATAAATTCTTTGGCTGCAGGGGTCATAATAATCCTCACCTCAGCACCCAATTTCACAAGCAAGCGAACTAAAAAGGCTGTTTTGTACGCGGCAATACCAGCTGTAACCCCTAGGATGATATGTTTACCGCGTAAAATAGACATTATCTAAGTCTTAAGACGCCCCCTCAGTTGTATTTCTGTGGTGGATTTTGCCCTCAATCCATTCTTGAACCGCCAGTGCGTGAGGTTTTGGTAACCGCTCATAAAACTTGGAGACCTCAATTTGCTCCTTGTTTTCAAAAACTTCTTCCAAACTGTCATTGTAGGTTGCAAACTCTTCCAATTTGTCTATTAATTCTTTGCGAATGTCAGAATTGATTTGTTCGGCTCTCTTGGAAATAGCAGAGATGGCCTCATAAATATTTTCTGTGGGGGCGTCTATTTGATTGCGATTGTAAGTAACTGAGCTCAATGGAGCCTTACCTTTTTTTAAATCCATAGTCATTAACTTTTAGTTGTTGTATTGTTTTTAATATTTTGTAATTCCTCATGCATCAATTGGGTCTGAACGAGGTATTTGGTTTCAGGAAAATAACGCATTAAACTTCTGTAATATTTTAACGCTTTTTCAGTTCTTTCATTTTGTTTCCACTTGACACTGTTAACTGCGAGTTTGTATGCAGAATCAAATTTATAAAAAAGTGCATCTTCACGAAAGACAGAGCCTGGAAAAGAGTCAAGGAAATTATCAAATGCCGTAATGGCTGAATTGTAATCTCTGTGATAAGGACCTGTTTTGTTGTACTGAAGTGCGATCTCGTAGGCCTTTTTTTCAAGTTTTAAATCCAATTCTTGTATAATTGCATTGGCGTCATTAAAATATTTTGAATCCGGATAGCGGTTGATGAATTCTTGAAGCTTTTCCAAAGCATCGATGGTTTCTGTTTGATCCCGTGAGTATTTGGGAGAAAGAAAATAATAACTTTTAGCACCTAAGAAGGCAATTTCGTCGACCCGCTCACTATCGGGATACGATTCCACAAATTGTTCCATTTTATAGTTTGCTGTATAGTAGTCCTTTGTGTTATAAAAGGCTTTGGAATGCATATACATAAGCTTTTGGGCTTGTGGTTTTCCGCGATATTTTGGAACAATTTGTAAAAACAGACGGTTGGCTTTTTCGAACTTGCCAAGCTCATAAAGCTCCGTTCCAAGTTTGAATTTTGAGGCGATATCATCGGTTTTTAAAACGCGCTGATACTCGCTGCAAGAGCTCAGGATACTGAAGAAAAACAAGGAGTAAATAAAACGTTTCATAAAATTTATAAAAGAAAACAAAAATACGCTTTTTTGACGGATAATAAAAAACTTTAAAACAAGTCTAGTTTCTCATTGACTTTTCATTTGTAATATTGCAGCAGCAATTTTTGATTTTAGTGTATTTGTGGCAACAACCAAAGGCAATCGCACAAAGTCCTCACATAATTGCATATGATTTAAAACTGCTTTGATACCTGCGGGGTTGTTTTCTTCAAAAATTAGTTCAATGAGAGGCATCACACGTTTTTCAATTGTTTTGGCAGCATCACTGTCGCCCTTTAATCCCAATTGGATCATCTTAGAAAAATCACTAACAAGTGCTTGACCAATCACGGATATGACCCCAGAACCCCCTTCAAGAATCACATCTAACACCAAATCGTCATCCCCGGAGATTACCAAAAAATCATCAGGTTTTTTGCGAATAAGCTCTCTGTATTGATCTGGGTTGTTACCAGCTTCTTTAATTGCAACTATATTTTCAATGTCATTGGCCAACCTGAGACTTGTAATGGGTTCCATATTTTTGGAGGTTCGGCCTGGAACATTGTATAAAATTACAGGGATTGGACAAGCGTTGGCAACTGCCTTAAAGTGCTGATAAAGTCCCTCTTGGGTGGGTTTATTATAATATGGCGCCACAGAAAGAACAGCGACAAAAAGGGATAAATCTGTATTTTCTAATTCCTCTACCACAGCAGCGGTATTGTTGCCGCCAATACCAATAACCATAGGCAAGCGCCCAGCATTAGAGTTCGATATGGTTTGAATGATGGCTGCTTTTTCTTTTTTTGTGAGGGTGGCGCTTTCAGCAGTTGTTCCGCTTATCACCAAATAATCCGTTCCATTGGCAATGTTAAATTCAACGATATTTGACAAAGCGCTGTGATCCACGCTTCCGTCTTTTTTAAAAGGGGTCACCAAAGCCACACCCATGCCAATCAATGCATCCATTTAAATTTTATTTAAAGTTTTTAAATATTTAATGAGCTCAATCTTGAAAGTGTGGATGTCATTTGGATCAATATCCACTATTAAATCATGCAAGCGTTTGTCTTTTGAGGACAACCCTACTTTTAAGCAGGCTTTAGACATGGCCGTAACAATATTTAATTCGTAGGCATTGGGCTTGTAATAACTGATTAACAAATCAAAAGGGGAATTGACAAATTCATTAACCTCTACATTTTTACAATGCCCCAACCAATCAAAATTCTCTTTGCTATAAAAGGCATCCCAGCTGTTGGGCAGTGTTTTTTCAGAATCAATCATGGCGATAAAACGCAAGCGGTTAATGCTGACGCCCAAATCTGTGAACATCCTTTTAAAAAAATCATAATTTTGAAAATTACTGTAATCAAAAATAATTCCAACAGACTGAATCTTTCCCGAATTAAATTCTTTTGATCGAGACTTTAAAACAGTGTTTAAAAATTTTTGGGAAGATTTCGTTTTGATTCGATTGAAAAACATGTACCTTTAATATTATACAAAGTTAACATAAATGAGCTTCAAATTCATCAAATTTACCGGTCTAATTTTTGTGTTTTTTGCATGCAGGGATCCCAAGGTAATTCCAAATATTTCATCCCAAAGAATTCCTATAGAAAAATCAATAAAACCCAAACCCTCAATTGAAAATCTTATAAAACCTTACAAGCTGCACATAGAAAAATCCATGAATGAGGTACTTTGTTACTCAATTAATGCCCACTCAAAAAAGGAAGGATCTCTAAACACGGCGATAGGTAATATGATGGCGGATGCCGTTTTTGAATTGAGCGCACCGCTGCTAAAAAAACGCTATGGTCTAGATTTGGATGTTGTACTTCTCAATCACGGAGGCATTCGCGCCTCCTTGCCCAAGGGTCCAATTCGAATTGAAACAGCGTATAATATAATGCCCTTTGAAAATGAGGTTGTTGTGTCGCAAATGAAAGGCTCGGTAGTGATGGATTTGGTCAATTACCTCAGAACCGCAAAACGTGCGCATCCGATCTCAGGAATGACTCTAAAAATCACAAAAAGTGGAGAGCTTGGCTTGCTAAAAATTCAAAACAAACCACTAAATCTAGAAAAAACTTATAACATTGCGACGAGTGATTATCTACACAATGGAGGAGACCGCATGAACTTTTTTAAAAAAAATGATTCTGTTTTTAGACTAGATTATAAAATCAGGAATATTTTAATCGACTACTTCGGTTCACAAGACACCCTAAAACCAAAGGCTGACATGCGCTTCACTTACACAAAAAAACGATGAATAGAAGAAAATTTATAAAGCAAACCGCTGCGAGCTCTGCCCTTCTCTCATTAGGTTCCTTAACAACCGCTTGTTCTAAAAAAACAGCCACAAAAATCACTGTCTTACACACCAATGATGTCCATAGCCATATCGATCCTTTTAGACCCGATAGCGGAAAAAATGCCAACAAAGGAGGAGTTGCAAGAAGGGCGACACTGATTCAAAAACTACGGGACGAAAATCCCCACACACTTTTATTCGATGCAGGGGATATTTTTCAAGGGACCCCTTATTTTAATTATTTTGGAGGTGAACTAGAATTTAAACTAATGAGCATGTTGGATTATGACGCTGCTACCATTGGAAATCACGACTTTGACAATGGAATTGATGGACTCTATGCGCAGTTACCACACGCCAAATTTGATTTTATTTCTGCAAATTATGATTTTAGCAATACCGTTTTAGAGGCCGATGTTAAACCCTATAAAATTTTCAAAAAGGGAGGCGTTAAAATTGGTGTTTTCGGACTGGGAATTGAACTTGAAGGACTGGTTAATGCCAAAGCATTTAAAGAGACCAAATACCTCAACCCAGTAGAATTGGCTCAAGACATGAGTCGAACTTTAAAAGAAAAAGAAAATTGTGATTTAATTATCTGTTTGTCCCATTTGGGCTACAGTTATAAAAATCCTCAAAAAATATCAGATTTGACTTTGGCGAGTGCCACTGAAAACATTGATCTTATCATTGGTGGGCATACCCATACCTTTTTGGAGAAACCTACAGCTGTCAGCAACAGTGCTGGCAAAACAGTTCTTGTAAACCAAGTTGGCTGTTATGGACTTTATTTAGGGAAAGTAGATTTTTATATGGGCTCTGATGTCACTTACTCAAATGCCCAGCTGCTGCCCGTTGTCTAAATTTTATCCAAAAATGCTTGTTCTGTTAAGATTGTAATTCCTAAATTCTCTGCTTTTTGACGTTTGCTTGGCCCAACGTTAGACCCAGCAATTAAATAGGAGGTCTTAGAAGAAATTGAACTTACAACTTTCCCGCCATTGGCTTCAATAAGTCTCTTCAGTTCGTTTCGGCTGACTTGCTCAAAAACTCCCGAGACTACAATACGATGCCCTGTTAAAAGCGTGGTTTGATTGGCCAATACCTCCTCTGAAAGCGAAAGTTGCAAGCCATAACTATACAAACGAGACAGCAATCGAATGCTGGCGTCATTCCGGAAAAAAGCATAAACACTTTTGGCAATTTTAATCCCTATTTCGTCCACAGCTTCCAAGTCTTCAACTGATGCTTCAGACAAAGCATGGACGGTTTTGTAATGTTTGGCTAAAATCTTAGCAACAGTTTCTCCAACATATCGGATGCCCAAACCGAACAATACGCGTTCAAAAGGAATTTGTTTTGAACTTTGGACGCCTTTGATTAGATTTTCGGCACTTTTTTGAGCCATGCGTTCCAATGGCAGTAAATCCTTTATTTGAAGTGTGTATAAATCTGCAGCATCTTTAATCAAGCCTGCAGCTACCAACATGGCCACGGTTTCTCCACCCAATCCTTCAATATCCAGCGCTTTTCTTGAAATATAATGTTGAATGCGACCTATAATTTGTGGGGGGCAACCGATGGTATTAGGACAGTAGTGCTGGGCCTCACCATCTTTGCGAATCAGTGGGGTTTTACAATCTGGGCATTCAGAAATATATTTCGTTTTAGAGGCCCCAAGGTTTCGTTTTGACAAGTCAACCCCGATAATTTTGGGAATAATCTCGCCGCCTTTCTCAACAAAAACCGCATCCCCAACACGAACGTCTAACTTCAATATTTGATCGGCATTGTGCAAGGAAGCCCGCTTTACAACAGTCCCAGCAAGTTCAACAGCTTCGAGATTTGCCACAGGTGTAATTGCACCCGTTCTCCCAACTTGATAGGAGATATAATTTAATTTTGTAGAGACTTGCTCCGCCTTAAATTTATAGGCCATCGCCCAGCGAGGCGCTTTGGCTGTATACCCGAGTTCTACTTGTTGTTGAAGGTCGTTAACTTTCACTACAATGCCGTCAATCTCATATGGTAAATCACAGCGAGCTTTGTCCCAATATTCAATAAATTTCAACACTGCTTCGATGGAGTCCACACATTGCGCTTCTTCAGGAACCTTAAAACCCCACATCCGCGCCTTCTCTAAATTTTCATATTGGTATTTTATTCCTGTGTTTTCTCCTTCAATGCTGTACAAAAGGCATTCTAAAGGGCGCCTTGCAACTTCGCTGCTATCTTGAAGTTTTAAACTTCCCGAGGCTGTATTTCTGGGATTTTTAAAAGGCTCCTCCCCTTGAGAAATCCGTTGCTTGTTCATCGCTTTAAATCCTTTAAAGGGCAGAATAATTTCGCCGCGAATTTCAAAACTTTCTGGGAAATCACCTTGGAGGACCAAGGGCAAAGATTTAATTGTTTTGACATTGGCCGTAACATCATCTCCTTTGTTGCCGTCACCTCTAGTTAAGGCTCTAAAAAGACAACCATTTTTATAAGTGATACTAATGGAAGCACCGTCGTATTTTAACTCACATGTATAGGAGACTGGGCCATCTACTGCCCTTTTAATACGCGATTCCCAATCCAATAAATCGGACTTGGAGTAGGAATTGTCTAAAGAATACATACGTTGGGCGTGAAAGACCGTCTGAAAGTTTTTAGTCACAGCACCACCCACTCGCATGGTTGGAGAATTGGGATCCGACAACTCCGGATATTGAGACTCCAAAACTTGAAGTTTTTTTAACTTTATATCAAATTCAAAATCTGAAATTGTAGGGGTATCCAACACATAATAATTATGGTTGTGTTTTCTTAATTCATTGCGGAGTTGAAAAATGAGTTCTCGATCTGACATTGTTGAATAACGCCTTGTCTATAGCGTCCACTAAAATACTAAATTCAAGCAAAAAAAACTCTAAAAAAGAACTTAAAAGATTTTATTTTTTTTCAATTTTAAACATGCGATCTTTACCAAAAGTATCTTTTTTAAGCTGCTGGTTTTGAAAGTTTTTTAGGTCGAAAAGTGCTTGGATTTCACTTCCAAACGCTTCATTAATTTCCAAAAAACAAAAACCACCAGAAGAGAGATTTTTGAGAAGTATTTTTAAAATTGCATTGTAAAACATCAAAGGGTGATCGTCGTTTACAAAAAGAGCCAATGCGGGCTCAAAATCCAAAACGTTTGATGCCATTTCAGTTGCCTCGCTTTGGCGAACATATGGCGGATTGGATACAATCACATCAAAAGATGAAGTCAGATCTTCAGTACGAAAGATATCGGCTTCAATAAAATTTATATTGACTTTGTTATTCTTTGCATTTGTTTTAGCGACTTTTAAGGCGTCTGCACTCACGTCCATGGCATAAATTTTGGCATTGGGACATTGTTTGGCAAGCGCAACTGCAATGCAAGCTGAACCCGTTCCTATATCGAGAATTTTAAGTGCTTTATTTCTGTCGATGGATTTCAAAACCCAGACCAGCAGTTCTTCTGTTTCAGGGCGCGGAATTAGAACATCAGAGTTGACAAAAAACTCCAATCCGAAAAAATAAGCCACTTCCAATACATACTGAATCGGTTCGTGTTTTTTTAAGCGTTTCAGTACATTATCAAAATAATCACAATCATAACTCGATACTTTTTTGTCGTAATTCAAAACCAATTCATGAGGTTTTAGCCCAAAATATGAATCACAAATTCTCTGAAAAAACAAGCGTTTTTCAGAACTTGTAAAGGCCTCTAGTTCCCCTTCAAACAACGTCTTTAACTGTCTTAAATTCATTGTAATTTTTTTAGCATCCACAAACCACAATTGTGATGACCGGTATTTCCCATGGGACCACCAATTGGAAGGAAACCATTGCGTTTGTATAAAATCACAGCATTTTGGAGGCTTTCAATGGTTTCAATATAACAGCGTTCAAAACGAAATTTTTGGGCTGACTCCAAGCATCTGTTTAATAGTTTTTGACCGAAACCCCGGCCTCTGATCTTGGGCAAACTGTACATTTTCTGCAATTCACAAACGCTGTCATCGAAACTTTTTAAAGGCTTGATCCCAGCACCTCCCAAAATTTCACCCTGGTGTTCCAAAACATAGTAGATGGATCTAGGCCCTGAATAAGCTTCATACATTTTTGAGGTTTCGGGATCTTCAAAAGCGGTTCCTTGCAATGGAATGTTCAATTCAAAAAAAACAGACCTAATGATTGACTCTATTTGAGGATTGTCCTGTTTTTTGATTTTTCTTATTAGGAATTCTGACATCCTTTTAATAAATCTTATTTTTGTTTCGAAGATACATATATTGACAAAATAAAACACATCATTCTTTCGGATTCTATATATATAAAACGCTGCATTGAAATTGCAAAAAAAGGACTGGGAACAACTGCACCCAACCCAATGGTGGGCTGTTTGATTGTAAAAGACGATGAAATTATTGGTGAGGGATATACAGATCCATATGGTGGCTCACATGCTGAAGTGAACGCCATCAAATCAGTAAAAAACCAGGAACTTTTAAAATCAGCAACCTTATATGTGACCCTTGAGCCCTGCAGCCACCATGGGAAAACACCGCCCTGCTGTGATCTCATTATCAGCCGTCAAATTCCCAGAGTTGTTATCGGCTGTATAGATCCTCACGAAAAAGTATGCGGTCAAGGAATTGCACGTCTTAAAGCGAGTGGTTGCCAAGTCATTGTTGGAGTTGAAGAAGCCTTGTGCAAACTACACCACAAACGCTTTTTAACATACCACACCAAAAAAAGACCTTACATCATTTTAAAATGGGCACAGACTAAAAATGGGTTTGTAGCGCCCAAAAATAAAAATTCAAACAGACCCTTTTGGATCAGTGGAAAATTATCGCGTCAATTGGTACACCAGTGGCGTGCAGAGGAGCAAGCGATTCTGGTCGGTGCCAATACCGTTACAAAAGACAATCCGAATTTGACAACCCGACATATTGTTGGAAAAAATCCGATAAGAATTATTGTTAGCAACAATAAAAAACTTTCGAGGCAGCTAAATGTTTTTAATGGAGATGCTCAGACAATTCTGCTCAATACCGATGAATTTAAGAAGGGTGAGCCCATTGGAACACAAATATGCGATAAACTTTACAGTCAAAAAATCACATCTTTGATCGTTGAAGGTGGACCCAAAACTTTAGACTATTTTCTCAGTGAAAATCTCTGGGATGAGGCGCGAATTTTTGAAGGTAATACCGATATTAAACAGGGTATTAAAGCTCCGAAAATCTCATTTGACTCAAGCGAAGTATTGTCAGTGGGTCAAGACCACCTTTGGTATATTACAAACAAGGAGGCTTAAAAAACAGCCATTGTCTGTTGGCTGTATGTGGGGTATTGGTATGGGGTTAAAATTTTATCGATTAATTCTGTAGTTGGTCTAAAAATTCTTTGGGGCAACGCCTTGGCAATCGTGACTTTGCGTCAACAAATACCAACTTTGAATAAGCGGTGGTAATCAATGTTCCAGACTGGTTTCGAATTTGATAATCAAATTCAATAGAAGCCTTGGGTATTTTTATAAGATTGGTTTGAATGGATAAAATATCATCATAAAAAGCTGGTTTGCAATAAGTTATATTTAGCACAACAACTGGAAGTACAATCCCTTTTTGTTCCATTTCTTTATATGAAATTCCCAAAGCCGCCAACCAATCGATGCGACCAATTTCTAAATATTGTGCATAATTACCATGATATACAATACCCATTTGATCAGTCTCAGCATAGCGAACTTTAACTTTGGAGGTGTGTTTAAACATAAAAAAAAGTATATATTTATGAAGCTTAAAATTTAAACTAAAAAAAATAAAAATTCACGTAATTTTAATTTTTTTTTCTGAAATTTTGTTTTCATATTTGTGAAGTCAAAAAATTATCCATACCGACCCCAACTGTGTAATTTTTAACCACCAACTAACTAAAATTCTACAACAAAAAATGATCAACACTGCGGAAACGGTATGGAGAAATTGTATGTCCTTTATCAAAGACAACATTCAGCCGCAGGCCTACAAAACTTGGTTTGAACCCATTAGCGCAATCAAGCTATCGGATCAGTCCCTGAGCATACAAGTTCCCAGTAAATTTTTTTATGAATGGTTAGAAGAGCATTATGTAAAAATTTTAAAAGTTGCACTGACAAAAGAACTTGGAAATGAAGCCAAGCTGGTTTACATTATCAAAATGGAAAATACTTATGGCAACAAACAACCCTTCACTGAAAAAATTCCAAGTACCAACAGATCCGCAATTAAATCACAACAAGCTGACATCCCGCTTAAAAATAAAAACCCTGAATTAAAAAATCCTTTCGTAATTCCTGGAATCAGAAATGTCAAAATTGAGTCCCAACTCAATCCCATTTATACTTTTGAAAATTTCTTGGAAGGGGATTCCAATCGACTGGCGAGAAATGCTGGCATTGCAGTGGCCAATAAGCCCGGTGGAACATCCTTTAACCCATTGCTTGTTTTTGGAGGTGTTGGTTTGGGCAAAACACATTTGGCACATGCAATTGGTGTTGATATCAAAGATAAATATCCCGAAAAAACGGTTCTTTACATTTCTGCTGAAAAATTTACCCAACAATACATTGAATCAGTAAAGAAAAATAACCGCAACGATTTTATTCATTTCTATCAAATTATCGATGTGTTAATCATTGACGATGTTCAATTTCTGTCTGGTAAGTCTGGGACACAAGATGTATTTTTTCATATTTTCAACCACTTGCACCAAAATGGAAAACAGGTGATTTTGACCAGTGACAAAGCGCCAGTTGATATGCAAGATATTGAACAGCGCCTGCTGTCGAGGTTTAAATGGGGACTGTCAGCTGAACTCCAAAAACCAGATTTCGAGACAAGAGTATCTATTGTCAAAAACAAACTTTACCGCGATGGCGTAGAAATGTCTGAGGATGTTATAGAGTATGTTGCCAAAAATATAAAAACAAACGTGAGGGAATTGGAGGGTGCTATCATTTCTTTGATTGCTCAATCTTCCTTCAACAAAAAAGAAATTACTCTTGGCCTTGCCAAAGAAATCGTTGAAAAGTTTGTAAAGAATACCAAACGTGAAGTCTCTATTGATTACATACAAAAAGTTGTTTCTGATTACTTCCAAATGGATGTAGAAACACTGCAATCAAAAACAAGAAAGCGACACATCGTTCAAGCCAGACAACTGGCGATGTTCTTTGCCAAAAAGTTTACAAAAGCTTCTCTGGCGAGCATTGGGTCTCAAATTGGGAAACGCGATCACGCTACAGTACTGCATGCCTGCAAAACTGTGGACAACCTCTCTTCGACCGATAAGCAGTTTAGAAAATATGTTGAAGATTTGACCAAAAAGCTCTCAGTATAATTTAGAATTGTGAAAAAGATTCTGATGGTTTGCTTGGGTAATATATGCCGTTCTCCATTGGCAGAAGGCATTCTTAGATCCAAATTACCCAAAACACATTTTTTTATTGATTCTGCCGGAACCAGTGGATTTCACAATGGGAGCCCTCCAGACCCACGCTCAATAGAAGTGGCTCAAAAAAATGGCATCAACATTGACAACCAAAAATCGCGTCCATTTAGAGCTGATGATTTTGAAAGTTTTGATTTGATATTTGTCATGGACAGCTCCAATCACAGAAATGTTTTAAAATATGCAAAAAGTGAGAAAGAACGCCAAAAAGTCAATCTCATTTTAGACTATCCCGGATCAAAAACCAAGGAAGTTCCAGACCCCTATTACGGAGGTGATAAAGGATTTGAATCCGTTTTTAAACTCATAGATGCTGGCTGTGATTACCACAGTCAGCGATTAATTAAAACCATATGATTGGAAACCTCTATCTGATCCCAAATACATTGGGAGAAGTTGCACTGCTTGAAGTGCTGCCCATCGCTGTCAAAAAAAAAATTGAAGACATTGATATTTACATTGTGGAAAGTGAGAAATCAGCTCGCCGATTTATAAAGGCTATTTGTCCCGATAAATCTCAAGAAAAACTCAAACTTTTCACTCTGAATAAATTTACTGAGACCTTGGAGATTCCAAACTATTTAAACCCTTGCATTGAGCAAGGCGAATCTATTGGTTTGATATCAGATGCAGGCTGTCCAGCGGTAGCAGATCCGGGCTCAGAAGTGGTGCGCTTGGCGCACGAAAGAAACATTAAAGTGGTTCCAATTGTTGGCCCCTCTTCAATTTTATTGGCCATGATGGCCTCAGGGATGAATGGACAAAATTTCGCCTTTAATGGCTATTTACCTATAGATAAAAACGAAAGAAAAGCTATGTTAAAAAAATTGGAAAAAAGATCTTTTGATCACAAACAAGCCCAAGCTTTTATTGAAACTCCCTACAGGAATCAGAAACTCTTGGAAGATCTTTGTCGTGTTTTACATCCCAATACCAGAATTTGTGTGGCTTGTGACCTAACGCTTTCATCTGAATATATAAAAACGCTATCAGCTGGAGAATGGCTCAAAAATAAAGTTGATCTGCACAAACGCCCTACAATATTTGTCTTACAAAAAGATTAAAGTAAATTTACTTTTGGATGCCTTTCAGCGTTGACTGCGCTGGTGTCAAAAGCAGAGAATTTCTGTAAATATGAGGCGATATCTGTTCCAAAACCATCTGTAAATCCAATGGCACCGTCGCTTCTTAAATAACGCTTAACACTTCCTGGACCCGCCAAATGTGCAGCGGCTAAAATACCTGACTCCGTTACAATCGTACCCTTAATCTTATGTCCAACAAAGCGTTTGATGTCACGCCTTAAGACCCATTTATTGCGCTTTAGGTTGACCACAAAAGCCTCCTCTTGGAGTTCTGGGCACAATAGAAAATTTGAAGGATTGTAAACCCCTAAAAGTTTGAGTGTTGAGACACCAAACTGGTATTTACCTAAATATCCGAAAGAATTGACTACACGGTAGCGACCTCTAGATTCCTTAAATGCCAAAGCCTCTTTAAACCCCACAAAAGACTGGTCCAATAAAATATAATTGACCCACTCTTTCTCTTGAAAATTTGAATCTTTTATAAAAGTGGGTTGATCATAATTTAAGACAGACTTTTGCTTTGTGGCTTGGTTGGACTTGACCAAAGAAGGTGCGGGAGAAAATGCCAATAAAAAACAGCATGACAGAGCAAAAATATTAGAAATATATTTATAATTAAATGTTTTCATAGCTGTCGTTTAGATTCCGTTTAGAAAAAATCCGTGCAAATATACGACATATTTTAATTTGCTAACAATCAATCATTTAGCTTATTTTCGAATCCCTTGGCTGTTTAAGTAGTTTTGATAGCGACGAGCATTGTTATTATGTCCAACAAGCGTTTTGGCAAAACGGTGGAATCCTGGCTTTTCTGGATCAGCTGCAAAGTAAAAATAGGAATGCTTTTCACAATTTAAAACTGCATCAATCGCCGATAAATCCGGCATGGCGATAAGACCTGGTGGCAGCCCTTTGTTGGTGTAGGTGTTATAAGGAGATTTGATTTTTTTATGTTTATTTAAAAGCCGCTTGATCACGGTGTTTTTGTAAGCCTTCGTTTGATAGGCTGCAAATTTCAAGGTTGGATCTGCTTGTAATGCCCAATTCCTATTTAAACGATTGATATATACCCCTGCAATTCTTGGTTGTTCTAGAACTTGTTTTGATTCCTCCTGAACAATTGCTGCCAAAATAGACACCTGCTTGGGGCTCAGACCTAATTCCTTGGCTTTGGCTTTGCGTTCAGAATTCCAAAACCTATGGTATGCTTTTTGGATTTTGGAGCGGAAGTTGTTTGCCGTTGTATTCCAAAAAAACTCATAACTGTTAGGCAAATACATGGCCAATGCAGTTTCTGAACTGAATCCATTTGACCTTAAAAATAAAGAGTCTCTAAAAGCGGAGATCAAACTAAGGCTGTCCGCTTCAATTTGATTGGAAACTCTATGGGCCAGTGCTTCCAAACTGTGTTGGTTGTTAAACGCTACAATCACTGTCAAGTTTTGACTTCTCAAAGAATTAATAATGTCGTTATTGGTCATCCCTTTGGAAATCCGATAACGACCAGGTTTTACATTTGTAGTATATTTTTTTTGTTGGGCAAGCAGGTCAAATTTATCAACATCCAACAAAAGCGGTTCCAAATCTGAGCGCACTTCAGAGTAGGTTGCGCCGCTGCGGATATAGATAAAGGCTTCTTTAGAGTTAAAAGCCGTATTGGGAACCAACATAATACTGTAGATAAAATATGAAAAATAAGCAATGCAGACCAAACCTAACATGACTACAGCGATTGCTATTTTTTTTAAATACATCAACTCTAATTAAATATGGTTTTCTGTGATCCCTTCAAAAACACAATGTGCAGATCCAGATAACCAAACATTCACATAAGTGGAATTCTCAGCTTTGAAACGGACTTCCAAGTCTCCCCCATTTGTTTGTAAATCGATCCGTTCTTTATTCGTTTTTTTTAAGGCATGCATGGCAATGGCTACTGCTGTTACACCAGTACCACATGACAGAGTTTCATCTTCTACCCCACGCTCGTAAGTGCGAACGGCAAAATGCTCTGTACTTAAGGCTTGTACAAAATTAACATTGATACCCTCTTTTTTAAATGCGGGGCTGTTTCGCAGCTGTGACCCTTCAAATTGCACATCTACAGCACTCAAATCAGAGCGCATTAAAACACAGTGCGGAGACCCTGTATCAACTACAAAACCGCCACCAAGCTTTGCTGTTTTTAAAACATCTCGCATTTTTAAGGAGACCTGACTCCCCTGTATTGTAGCTTTATGTGGACCATCAACAGCTATGAAGTTTGTACTGCCTTGAATCATCCCCAAGCGCTGAGCCAAAGCCACAATACAACGGCCACCATTGCCACACATGCTACTCTCCTTTCCATCGGCGTTATAGTAAATCATTTTAAAGTCAAAACCATCAGCCAATTCAAGAAGAATCAAACCATCAGCACCAATGCCAAAACGGCGGTCACAAAGTCTAGCGATAAGTTTGGTATTATTTTTGGTAAATGTTTTTAGGCGATTGTCAATGATTACAAAATCATTACCAGTGGCTTGATATTTATAGAAATTAAATGACATAAGCTTTACAAATATAGGAATATTTACAGCGAACTGTTGGCGTTAAAAGCCCGTTAATTTTAAAAAAATTACATTTTGAAACATTAAATTTAGCATTATAAATTTGAAATTAAACAACGAGATTATGAAAAAATTTGTGCGCTTTTTCTTAGCATCAGTAATGGGTGGTACTATGACGCTTCTAGCTTATACCCAATGGCTACAGCCAAAAAAACAAATTCAAAATAATTTAGACATTATAACTCCAACAGTATTACCTGTAAACTATTCTTCTGGCCTTAGTGGGGGAAATAATGCAGATTTTACTGCGGCAGCTGAGAAAACATTACACGCCGTAGTACACGTCAAAAACACCACAATAAGCCAAGGATATACAAGTTATGAAGATTTATTTTTTGGGCGTTCTAGAGGCCGTACACAAGTTGGTACGGGTTCAGGTGTCATTATTTCTTCCGACGGTTATATAGTGACGAATAACCATGTAATTCAAGGAGCACAATCCATCGAGGTCACCACCAACAACAATAAAACCTACAATGCTGAGCTTATCGGCTCTGATCCAACTACGGATATTGCCTTGCTTAAAATACAAACCAATGAAAGCTTGAATTATACCACATTTGGAGATAGCAATACAACCAAAATTGGTGAGTGGGTTTTGGCGGTGGGCAACCCCTTCAATTTAACATCCACTGTTACCGCTGGAATTATCAGCGCAAAATCCAGGGACTTATCGGGCCGAAACACCCAGTCCTTTATACAAACAGATGCGGCTGTCAATCCAGGAAATTCTGGAGGAGCCCTGGTCAATATTTACGGAGATCTTATTGGGATAAACACGGCTATTTCATCACAAACAGGTTCTTATATAGGTTACTCATTTGCCGTTCCAAGTAATATTGCTCGAAAAGTTGTGGAAGACATTATGGAATATGGCAATGTACAAAATGGAATTTTAGGAGTTATTGGCACCGAGTTAAACAGTAAAAATTCCGAAGAATTAGGCATTGAACAAACCGAAGGATTTTATGTGAATGATGTACAAGAAAACAGCGGCGCAGAGATATCTGGAATCCAAAAGGGTGATATTATCAAAAGTATTGACGATATAAAAATTTCAAAATTCTCTGATTTAAAGGGCTTTTTAAATACCAAAAGCCCCAACGATATTGTTGAAGTGAAGATCATGAGAAAGTCTAAAATAAAGATTTTAAAAGTAAAGCTTGAAAAATTAACGACTATTGACATCCCAATCATTGGAACTTTGGCAGAACTAAAAGCTGAGGAATTAAAAAAATACGGCCATGATTATGGTCTCAAGCTCACAGAGTTATCGCAGTATTACAAAGAAGAATGGATCTCAGATGGTGTTGATAAGGGGAGTCTGATCACAGCTATAAACGATGTTAAATTAAATACGATTGCAGACGTAAAAAAGGCACTTAATAAAAGTTCTGACCAAATAAAACGCATTACAATTATCAAAAATAACGGTGAAAAAATGGTCTATCGCTTTCGCTAATTGAACAACCTATCTTATGAAAAAATCACTCCAATTGTTGGGAGTGATTTTTTTTTTACAATTTTATCACGAAAACGTTATAGTTGTTATATTTTTGCAAAACATAAAACCTTTTAAAACCTACTTAATGACAGCTACAATAAGCCCCTACGAAAAAGAAATTCTTCTGCAAACCAATTGTCGAAAAGCAGCGGTTGAGTTTATTAAAATTATCAATGATCTATGGTACGATGAGGCCATCGAATTGGTGATTTTCAGGAATCCACTGATTGATAAAAATGTCAATGAAATTTTAAGATTACACAATTATGCGAGTGAATTTGTCAACAAACCAATTTCTGTTTTCGATACTGTTGAAGTCGCAAAAGCCATAAAAACACTAAAACTGTCACCCTCAAAAATTGACATTGGTAAACTCTCCTATGAATTTCATAAAATAGCACCTGATCACGATGATGTTTTTTCATTTATTTCAAAAAAATTGAAAGGCCATCAAAAACATAAATCCATAACCCCGAAAGACGTGGTGTTGTATGGTTTCGGAAGAATTGGACGTCTACTGGCTAGAGAATTGATGCTCAAAAATGGCAGGGGAAGTCAATTGCGACTTAGAGCTATTGTGACGCGAGGCCCTATCAACCTTGAAGTTTTAAAAAAACGAGGGGCACTGCTCGCAAATGATTCCATTCACGGGGAGTTTCCCGGAACTGTTAAAATTGATTCAAATAACATGACGCTATTGGTAAATGGCAGCAGCATTTCAATGCTTTCAACTGATGCACCCGAAAGCATGGACTATACAACCCATGGTATCAAAAAGGCATTGGTTATTGACAATACAGGTGCCTTCAGAACAAAATCAGCCTTGCAGCGACACTTAAAGGCTAAAGGTATAGAAAAAGTACTTCTAACGGCTCCAGGTGAAGGAATACCAAACATCGTTTATGGTATCAATCAAAACGATTACTGTCCTGAAAAATATTCAATTTTCTCAGCAGCTTCATGTACGACCAATGCCATCGCACCAATTTTAAAAGTGATGGACGAAGTTATGGGTGTAGACCATGGCCATTTGGAAACGATTCACGCCTATACCAATGATCAAAACTTAGTGGATAATATGCACAAGAAATACCGACGAGGGCGGGCAGCAGGTCTAAACATGGTCATCACTGAAACAGGGGCAGGAAAAGCAGTGAGCAAAATACTTCCAAATTTGAAAGGTAAACTAACTTCTAATGCCATTAGAGTTCCAGTACCCAATGGAAGTTTGGCTATTTTAAACCTTGAATTCAATAAAAAAACAACGCTTAAAAAACTAAATAACATCCTTAGAAGACATGCGTTGGAAGGCACATTGGTAGAGCAAATTAAATATGAATCCAGCGATGAGCTCGTTTCAAGCGATATTATAGGCAGCATTGCTCCAGCCATTTTTGACAGCAAAGCCACGCAGGTTCGAAGCAATGGTAAAAATGCCATTTTATACATTTGGTATGACAATGAGTATGGATACAGCCAACAAGTAATGCGCTTGGCTAAATATGTAGCTGGCGTACGGCGATTCACCTATCATTAGGTCTGCACTCAGACTTTGTATAATTCACTTATATTTGTGTACAAATAACTTGATATGCGCATCGATATTATCAGTGTAGTTCCAGAACTGCTTAAGAGTCCCTTCGAAGCATCAATTCTCAAACGCGCGATTGATGCCCAACTCGTGGAGGTGATCGTTCACAATTTAAGGGATTATACAACTGATAGTTATAAATCTGTAGACGACTATCAGTTTGGTGGGGGTGCTGGAATGGTAATGAGCATTGAGCCGATTGACAGATGCATCACAAAATTAAAATCAGAACGCAATTATGAGGAGGTCATTTATATGACTCCTGATGGAGAACTTTTAGATCAAGGCATGGCCAACCAATTATCACTTAAGGGAAATCTCATTGTTTTGTGTGGGCATTACAAAGGGGTTGATCAACGTGTCAGGGAGCATTTTATCACCAAAGAAATATCTATTGGAGATTATGTACTTTCAGGGGGTGAACTGGGCGCTGCTGTTTTATGCGATGCAATTATAAGATTGATTCCAGGTGTTTTGGGAAATGAAACCTCAGCTCTAACGGACTCTTTTCAAGACAATCTCTTGGCCCCTCCAATTTATACAAGGCCTAGATCCTATAAAGGATGGGATGTCCCTAAGTTGCTGTTTAGCGGTAATTTTCCTGAAATCGAAAAATGGCGGGAGGCAAAAGCATATGAGCGCACCAAAAAAAGGAGACCAGATTTACTGGACGAATAAAAATACTTTTTAAATTGTAATAATTTAATTAATGCTTATATTTGCACCCACTTTTCAGACCAACCTCTAGCGAAAACCGTAAAAGTTGCTTTGAAACAATTCATAAAATATCAACTATGGAATCCTTAATTAAATTTGTACAAGACGAATTTATAACAAAAAAAGACTTCCCAGAATTTTCAGCCGGTGACACCATCACTGTATATTACGAAATTCGAGAGGGCCAAAAAGTAAGAACTCAGTTTTTTCGTGGCGTTGTGCTGCAAAAAAGAGGTTCAGGAACATCCGAAACCTTCACCATTAGAAAAATGTCTGGAACCATTGGTGTAGAGCGTATCTTTCCAATTAATATGCCAGCATTACAAAAAATTGAAGTTAACAAAAGAGGTAAAGTACGTCGTGCACGCATTTTCTATTTTAGAGAGTTGACTGGTAAAAAAGCAAGAATTAAAGAGCGAACCAATTGAACGCCCACTTTAAAACAATTAAAAAAAGCACTGTTCTTCAGTGCTTTTTTTTGTTAAAAGATTGTGATTTTATTAAAAATATAGCAGCTAATTAATATTGTTATCAAAATGTTAAAAATCATCGCTTTTTTAAGGAGTAAGTATGTGGGATTTTAATATATTTGAAAGCTTTTTTGTCATTGTTTGACACAAACCGAATAAGAAAAAGCTTATTTTATGGCTCAAATTATTTACACCATCACGGATGAAGCACCTGCCCTAGCTACCCGTTCTTTTTTACCTATTGTTTCTTCTTTTATAGAGCCCTACGGAATCTCTATAAACACCAAAGATATTTCATTGGCTTCAAGAATTTTATCTGCATTTCCAGACTTTTTATCAGAAGGTCAACAAGTGGAAAACGCCTTAGAGAGTCTTGGAGATTTAGTCAAACAACCAGAGGCCAATGTTATCAAACTGCCAAATATTAGCGCCTCTATTCCGCAACTCAAAGAAGCCATTTCAGAACTAAAATCTAAGGGCTATGCACTGCCCAAGTATCCTGAGCAGCCTAAAAATAACAATGAAAAACAAATCAAGTTGCGCTACGATAAAATCAAAGGCAGCGCAGTAAACCCTGTTTTAAGAGAGGGAAATTCAGATCGCCGCGCTCCCAAAGCCGTAAAAAATTACGCCAAAATGAATCCTCACAGCATGGGGGAATGGAAATCAGATTCCAAAACCCATGTTGCCAGTATGACGGCCGGAGATTTTGCAAATAACGAACAATCAGTAACGGCTAAAAAACCCACAAACCTAAGTATTGTTCTAAAGAGTAGTGCCGATAAAAAAACAGTTTTAAAAGAAAATATTCCAATTTTAGAGGGTGAAATTTTCGACGCTACAGTTATGAGTGTCAGTGAATTAAAAAGCTTTTTAGAAACTGAGTTAAAACAGGCTAAAGAATCCGATGTACTGCTTTCCTTACACATGAAGGCAACGATGATGAAAGTAAGCGATCCCATTATTTTTGGTCATGTATTGCACTTATTTTTTAAGGATGTTTTTAATAAATACCAAACTGAATTAGATCAAATTGGCGTCAATCCAAACAATGGTTACGAAAACATTCTTAGCAAACTAAAAAAATTAGAGCCAAAAAAACACAATGAAATTCAGGCTGAGTTTGAGGCAGCTTTTAAAAAAGGGCCAGATTTAGCCATGGTAAATTCTGAAAAGGGAATCACTAATTTACATGTCCCAAGCGATATCATTATTGATGCTTCCATGCCAGCAATGATTCGCACTTCAGGAAAAATGTACAATGCGCAAGGGAAATTACAAGACACCAAAGCGATCATACCAGACAGCAGTTATGCTGGAATATACAGTGCAACTATTGATTTTTGTAAAGCGCACGGCGCTTTTGACCCCGCTACAATGGGAACTGTTCCCAATGTAGGTTTGATGGCTCAAAAAGCTGAAGAATATGGTTCTCACGATAAAACCTTTGAAATTCCATCTGATGGTGTTGTAGAAGTCATAGACGAAAATGGGGAGATTCAAACCTCACATAAGGTAGAAAAAGGTGATATTTGGCGAATGTGTCAGGTCAAGGATGCCCCAATTCAGGATTGGGTAAAATTGGCAGTGACCCGCGCGCGCGCATCTCAAACACCGGCCATTTTCTGGTTGGACGAAAAACGCGCCCACGATGCAGAACTGATTAAAAAGGTAAAACTTTACTTGGGCAATTACAATACCTCAGACTTAGAGTTTAAAATATTAGGCCCCGTTGAAGCCACTCACTACACCTTAAAACGCCTCAAAGCGGGGTTGGATACGATCTCTGTAACCGGCAATGTGCTAAGAGATTACCTGACCGATTTATTTCCAATTTTAGAAGTTGGCACAAGCGCTAAGATGCTTTCAATTGTACCACTTATGAATGGCGGTGGTTTGTTTGAGACTGGTGCTGGAGGATCGGCTCCAAAACACGTTGAACAATTTTTAGATGAAAATCATCTGCGCTGGGATTCATTGGGCGAATTCTTGGCGTTGTCGGTCTCGCTTGAGCACTTTAGCCAAGTACACAACCATCCCAAAGCAGCCATCATAGGAACCGCCCTAGACGATGCAACGGAACAACTTTTAATTCAAAAAAAATCTCCCTCAAGAAAAGTTAATCAATTGGACAATAGAGGCAGCCATTTTTACCTAACACTCTATTGGGCTGAAGCACTGGCTACACAAGACAAAGATCAGGAACTCAAAGCGGCCTTTAGTCTAATTGCAGAACAACTAAAATCAAACGAATCCAAAATTTTGGAAGAACTCGGTTCTGTTCAGGGCAGTGCGCTAGATATTGGTGGTTATTATCTTCCCGATGCAGAAAAAGCACAAAAAGCGATGCGCCCAAGTGAAACTTTCAACCGCGTTTTAGCGCTTTAAAATAAACATCAAATTTATGTTAAAAGCACCTTTATAAGCTGCTTTTTTATTTAATTTTATGCCATATTGTAATCTATGGTAGTGCGTTTATCATTGCTTTTTTTTCTAGTATTATATTCTGGATTTTCGCAAGAACAGTATACCATCAGTGGTAGTATTTACGAAAGTGATGGACAAGAAACCTTGCTTGGTGCCAATGTTATTTTCCCAAATTTAGGAACAGGCACAATTTCCAATGAATACGGATTTTATTCCATCACATTAGCGGCAGGAACATATGAATTAAATATCAGCTATTTGGGCTATAAAACCATTGTAAAGACAATAGTTTTAAACCAAAATTTAAGTCAAAATTTTCGACTGGAAGCAACTTCAGACACCCTAGAGGAAGTGGTGTTAAAAACAGATGTTGAACGATTGAACATCAAAACACCCCAAATGAGTATAAATGCGCTCAATGCCAACACCATCAAACAAATTCCAGTGGTATTTGGTGAAGCAGACGTCATTAAGGCAATCTCTTTACTGCCTGGTGTATCGACTGGAGGAGAAGGTGCTGGAGGTTTTAACGTTAGAGGTGGCTCAACGGACCAAAATTTGATTTTATTAGATGAAGCAACGCTGTTTAACTCCTCTCATTTATTTGGCTTCTTTTCGGTCTTTAATCCAGACGCTATCAAAAACTTAAGGCTCTATAAAGGGGGTATTCCTGCAAAATATGGCGGAAGGGTCGCTTCGGTGCTTGATATCTATCAAAAAGAGGGTAATAAAAATGAATTTCACGGGAATGGAGGGATTGGTTTGGTCGCCAGCCGTATATTGCTGGAAGGGCCCTTAGAGAAAGAAAAAGGGTCCTTTCTATTGGGTGGACGCTCTACCTATGCGCATCTATTTTTACCGCTTTTTGACATCGAAAATATTGCCTATTTCTATGACTTAAATACCAAGTTAAGTTACCGCTTGGATGGGGCTAATAAGATTTATTTATCTGGTTATTTTGGGCGGGATGTTTTTAGTGTCTCCAACAGTTTTAAAAACACCTATGGCAATACAGTGGTTAATTTCCGTTGGAATCATTTGTTTTCAGACCGGCTTTTCTCAAATTTATCCTTGATTTATTCCGACTATTATTATGGGTTGGATTTGAATTTTGTAGGTTTTGAGTGGAATTCAGGCATACAGAACATGAATGTCAAGTTTGACCTAAAACAATACCTCAGTGATCGTTACAGTTTAGAATATGGTTTGCACAGCACCTACTATGTTTTCAACCCTGGTATCATACAACCCAATGGGCCAACATCTGGAATAAACAGAGAAGCTTTGACCAAAAAAAATGCTTTTGAAAATGCAGTATACTTTGATATAAAACAAAAGCTTAGTGACAAGTTATCCCTAAGCTATGGAGCCAGACTCAGTAGTTTTTTAAGACTTGGTCAAGAAGAACTTAATCTTTATCAAGATGATTTAGCAGTCGCTTTTAATCCAAATTTACAAATTTATGAAGCCGTCCAGCCTATTGGGACAATAACAAGCTCAGCTGCAATTATTGAGGCTTCTTTTTTAAATATTGAACCCAGAGTGGCCGCCGCTTATACATTGGATGAAAACAGCTCGGTTAAAGCCAGCTACAACAGAATGGTACAATACCTGCACTTGTTGTCAAATACAACGGCACCCACCCCCCTTGATGTTTGGGCTCCCAGTGGGAAATATATTCAACCACAGCTCTTAGATCAAATTGCCTTGGGTTATTTTAAAAATTTCAATAATTACAGTGTTGAGATTGAAACTTTCTACAAAAAAACCAAAAATCGCATTGACTATATTGATGGTGCAAATTTAATTGCAAATAAAGCAATTGAACAAGTCTTACTAAATGGGCGTTCTAGAGCCTTTGGTCTTGAGCTTTTATTTCGTAAAAATAAAGGTCGGTTTAAAGGATGGCTGGCCTATACACTTTCAAAATCTGAGCAGCAAACCTTGGGGCGTAACAATTCTGAGCCCGGTATTAACAATGGAAATTGGTACAAGACACCATTTGATAAAACCCATGATATCTCAATCACTGGAAGCTATGAATTAAATGATAAATGGGAATTAAATGCTAATTTTCTATACCAAACAGGCCAACCCACCACCTACCCCAATGGACAGTATGTTTACAACGGCTTGGTCATACCAACTTATGAGACCAGAAATTCCAGTCGCTTGCCCGCCTACCACAGATTTGATCTGTCGGCTAAATACACTCCAAAGCCAGAAAAAACAAAAGCTTGGCGCGGTGAGTGGGTTTTTAGTATATACAATTTATACAACCGTAAAAACACCCAATCACTCAACTTTAGACAAAATGACAATACAGGCCAAAATGAAGCGCTAAAGCTCTCTATTTTTGGAGCCATCGCTGCTGTCTCTTATAACTTTAAATTTTAAGCTGTGAATAAACACTTATTACTCTTTTGCTGTATTATTGGATTGTTGTCACTTGGCTGTGAAGAAGTAGTGGTATTGGACCTTGACACAGCAGCAGAACGATTGAGCATTGATGCCCGAATAAAAAAGAATTCAAACAGCAATGATCCACAACTTATACGTTTAAGTTTGACTGGCGGTTATTATGATGAAACCATCAATTGGGTAACCGATGCTGAGGTTGAAATTATTGAACTAGACAACAACGTTTTGTATGTATTTGAGCATGACATTAACAATCCTGGACACTATCTATTGGACTTTACTCCTAGTTTTGACCTCAATTATCAACTTAGAATTACTTACCAAGGTGAACTCTATGAATCGATAGTTGAGCAGCTGATACCTTCAGTGACTTTTGACAGTCTAACCCAAGGCAATGAAACTTTATTTGAAGGAAATGAAATTGAAGTTATCGTAACTTTCACAGATGATGGAAGCCAAGAGGATTTTTATGTTCTTGATTTTGGATACAACAACTTTTTGGCAACCAAAGACGAATTTTACCAAGGCAACGCATTTACCTTTTCCTATTTTTATGATGAATTAGAAGCAGGAGATACCGCTGAGATTACGCTCTGTGGTGCTGATGAAACTTATTTTAATTTTATGAGCGCCATTATAGAACAAACCGAAGAAGGGGGTGACCCTTTTAAAACAACACCAACAACCGTGAGAGGAAATATCTACAACAGCAGTCGCGCAGAGCACTACCCTATGGGTTACTTTAGCATGGCTGAGAGCTATACTGCAAGTCTATTGATTGAGTAATTTCAATCCTGAATGTCTATTAAAAATAGTATTTTTGTGTATGGACTTTACAAAAACAACCGAGCAGGATTCCCATTATAATCAATTAGAAAAAAAATCCATTTTAGCGCTTTTAACGACCATCAACACAGAAGATCAAGGAGTTCCAAAAGCGGTTAAAAAAGCAATCCCTCAAATAGAAAATTTGATTTTAAAAACCGTTGAGCAACTCCAAAGTGGAGGCCGTTTGTTTTACATAGGGGCTGGAACCAGCGGCCGCTTGGGAATTTTAGATGCCTCTGAGTGTCCTCCAACATTTGGGGTCCCCCACGATATCGTTGTGGGACTGATTGCCGGAGGCGACTCCGCAATTCGAAAAGCAGTAGAATTTGCTGAAGACGACTCAATACAGGGATGGAAAGACCTTCAAGCTTACAACATCACAGCCAACGATATAGTGGTGGGCATTGCCGCCTCAGGAACTACGCCCTATGTAGTTGGCGCCTTAAAAGCCTGTCAAATGCAGAAAATCCCAACTGGATGCATCACTTGCAATGCCGAAAGTCCACTGACAAAAGTTTCAGATTATCCGATTGAAGTGGTGGTAGGTCCAGAAGTAGTAACCGGAAGTTCAAGAATGAAGGCGGGAACGTCACAAAAACTTGTTTTAAACATGATAACGACCACTGCTATGATTCAACTGGGACATATAAAGGGCAATAAAATGGTAGACATGCAACTCAGCAATGATAAGCTTGTGATCCGTGGTGTTAAAATGCTAATGAATGAACTGCAAATTAAAGAAGTTGAAGCCAAAGCAATGCTTCTGAAACACCAAAGTGTTCGCGCTGCCATTAATGCCTATGAAAATGGAAACTAAGCGCACCAACAAACCGCTGCTTGTCAAAGGCCTTAAAACTATGGGACTTACATTGGTCTGCCTTTTTTTAGGTCCTATTTTGTTACACGCTGGACTGTCTAATCCCGACAAACCTCTTCACTTTCCACTAGTTGTTGCAGGTTTTGGTATTTGTGGAGCGGCTATTTACTTTGGATTTAAAGGTATTAAAATCATCATGGACAGTATCTTTAAATAACTGTTTATCGATCACTTAGATCCAACAATCCCTTTTAATTATTAAATAAAAGATTGTTATAGTTTGAGCCATAAAACAATACAACAGTCAATTGGTATGCGCTTAAATTATGGGCAAAAAAAAACCCTCACATTGCTGTGAGGGTTTCAAAAAAAGGCGGTGACCTACTCTTCCACAAGTGTAGTACCATCGGCGCTAATGGGCTTAACTGCTCTGTTCGGGATGGTAAGAGGTGAGCCCCATTGCAA
>PBQM01000043.1 GCA_002725015.1 Flavobacteriaceae bacterium
AACTTGTTTGCCTTGCTTTAAAATGCTTTCAATTTTTTTGATGTAAATTTCTGTTTTTCCAGATGAAGTAACACCATGAAAAAGGCAAACAGCTTTGGTGTCAAGGGAATGATTGATGGCAGCAAAGGCCTCTGATTGTGCTTTGCTCAAATCAAAAGCTTTTGAAGTCTTTGTATTTTCAAATTTCAATCGGTCTACTTCAATAAAATAATCCCTAAAGACACCTCGATCGATCAGGGTTTTGATTTGAGTTGAACTTGCATTGCTCAATCTTTTTAAATCTGCAACAGTGACTTTTTTGCCATTGGTTGCAATGGAAAAATAAGTTAAAACTATACTTTTTAGTTTGTTGGATCTTTTTAATTGAGCTTCGAGTTTTGACATGGCCTCACTGCAGTTGTAAGTATCCGAAATACAAATACAGCGCACCAATTTGGGCTTGAATTTTTCAATTAAATTTTGTGTAGTCGTTAAAACTTTAGCCTCCAAAAGAGGGGTTAAAATGGGTAAAATATTCTTTTTATTAACAATGGCTTGAATCTCTTGTACTTTTAATCTTGATTGCTGTTGTAGTGCTTCAAAAACTAAAAATTGTTCATCTGTTAAATTGATATTTTTCAAGCCTTCCTCCGATGCAACGCCAACGACTGTTTCGCTTTCTAAAATTAATGCACTTGGGAGCGCTGCACGTAAAACATCTCCTAAAGAAGCCATATAATATTCCGATATCCACTGCCATAATTGGATTTGATATTCGTTGACAATTGGACTTTTATCCAATATACTGTGAATGGATTTTACCTCATAAGCGGTCGGTGCTTCTGCGTGCAATTTTAATGCAATGCTGGTGTATATTTTGTTTTTTCCAAAAGGAACACTTACGCGAACTCCTGGTTTTATAAAATCAGCCTCGGCCTTGGTAATAGCGTAAGTGAAAATACGCTCTAAAGGCAGCGGTAAAATCACATCTAAAAAATACTGATGTGCTACTGACATGATTTCTTAAGGCGTTGTAATGAGGCGTTTAATTCAAAACCAAGCAATAAGATAATGGCATTCAACCATAAATAAAATAAAAGTATTAAAAGCGCACCAATAGATCCATAAAGTTGATTGTAAGTTGAAAAATTCTCAATATACATACCAAAAAGAGAAGAATTTAAAAGGATTAGCAGGGTTGTGAGCAATGCACCCACTGAAAAAAAACGGGAGAGCTTCCCATCTTTGGTGCCAAAAAAATAAAGAACTGCGATAACCAAATAAATCATCATCACAAAAAATAAAAACTTGAGGGCCCGTAACCATTCCAGTTCACTTGTTGCGTCGCCAAGATTTAAACTTTTATATATAGGATGTAAAACGTAAATTTCTAAAAACCCAAATCCAATAATCGTTGAAATCAATATCAGAACCAAAATAATCGAAACTCCAAAAGCGTACAGATACTGATTAATGAAATTTCGATTCAACTTTTGATGGTAAGAATTTTCGAAACCAGAAAAAACAGCATTTACGCCATTAGACATCAACAACATAGACACAATAAAAACCGAAGACAACAAGCCGCCTGAACGTTTTTTATTTATATTTTCAAAGATATTTTGATTAAAAAAATCAGAAGTGTTGGGAGGCAATGATGCCTCTAGAAGACTCAAGAAATCCGATTGAAAACTTTCGATTGGTATATAAGGCATCAATATGATGATAAATAATAAAAAAGGGAAAATGGCCATAAAAAAGCTAAAAGCCACTGCGCTTGCGCGGATGCTGAGGGCACCGTTAATAATTCCTAAAACATACATTTCTGACAAGTCATACAAAGATAGCCCCTCAAGACCAGGGAGTTGAATGGATTTTAAAAAGCGAACCACCCATTTGATAACAGGAATTTTATTTAATTGATTTTCAATCTCTTGGCTCATTAAAAAGCTTTTAAACTCAAATCTAAATTGTGTACAGAGTGGGTCAAAGCCCCAGATGATATATAATCAACTCCACACTCCGCATAATGTCGGAGAGTTTCTTCATTGATACCGCCAGAGGACTCTATTTCACAATGGTGACCAATAAGTTTTACGGCCATTTTTGTTTCGTGAATCCCAAAATTATCAATCAATATCCGTTGGGCACCACCGTGGTTTAAAATTTCTTGTATCTCGTCTAAATCTCGGGCTTCAACAATAATTTTTAAATCAAGTTTGTTTGATTTGAGGTAAGCCACAGTTTGTTCCAAAGCATTGGTGATACTACCAGCAAAATCGATGTGATTATCTTTGAGCATAATCATATCGTCTAAGGCAAATCGATGGTTGGTCCCCCCACCAATGGATACCGCCCATTTTTCCAATGCTCTTATACCAGGGGTGGTTTTCCGAGTGTCTAAAATTTTGGTCTTGGTTCCTTCCAAAATTCCAACAAATTTTTCTGTTTTGGTTGCAATGGCACTCATTCGTTGCATGGCATTGAGCACCACTCGTTCAGCTTTTAAAATAGACTGTTTAGAACCCATGACTTCAAAAGCAATGTTTCCGTATTTAACATGGGCCCCGTCCTTTATTTTTACAACAAAATGAAGTTTTGGATCAACATATGAAAACACTTTCTCAGCAAACTTTACACCCGCTAGAACCCCTTTGTCCTTGACCAGAAGGCGGGCTTTACCAAAAGCCTTAGTAGGAATGCAAGCCATCGAACTGTGATCTCCACTTCCAACGTCTTCTCTGATGGCATTAGCGATAATATTTTCAATTTCGTTCTTAAATGTTGCTGGATTTTTCATTAAATAAATTGAGTTGCTAAAATAGTCATTTGAAAGTTTAAAAATAAAAAATAAAATCTAATTTATGTTTAACTTTGTTGTATGAAAGTCAAACTCATCGTCATAGGAAAAACCGATTCCCAAGCCCTTATAGATTTGATTCAAAAATACAGCAATAGACTTCAACACTACCTAACTTTTTCCATAGAAATTATCCCAGACTTAAAGCGAACAAAAAAACTAAGCGAAGTTGTACAGAGACAAAAAGAGGGTCATTCGATCTTAGAAAAAATATCCGAATTTGACCGCTTGTTTCTTCTCGACGAAGCTGGTAAAACATTTGATTCCATTGGATTTGCCGGTTTTTTACAAAAACAAATGAATTCTGGTTTAAAACAATTGGTTTTCGCCATTGGTGGACCCTATGGTTTTTCTGATGAAGTTTACAAAAAAGCCAGTGGAAAAATTTCGCTTTCAAAAATGACGTTTTCTCATCAAATGGTGCGTTTATTTGCAATCGAGCAGTTGTACAGAGGGATGACAATTTTAAAAAATCAGCCTTACCACCACCAATAAAATAAATATATGATTGAAATTATTTTTGCCACTAACAACTTAAATAAACTCATTGAAGTACAAGCCCAACTCCCAAAGGCAATCAAACTCGTAAGTTTGAAAGACATCGGCTGTAAACAAGACCTACCAGAAACACAAACAACCCTAATAGGGAATGCAATACAAAAAGCTGATTATATAAAATCCAAATACAATTTGGACTGCTTTGCTGATGATACCGGCTTGGAAGTTAAAGTTTTAAATGGCGCACCTGGTGTACATTCTGCGCGTTATGCGGGCCCAGAAAAAACAGCTGAGAACAACATACTTAAATTAATTGATGCCCTTGAGCACCAAGACAATCGCAAAGCACAATTTCGCACAGTTATTGCCTTGCATTACAAAGGAGAATTATTGACGTTTGAAGGTATTTGCAAAGGGGAGATTGCAAGGCAAGTCTCCGGCAGTGGTGGCTTCGGATATGATGCCATTTTTAAACCCGATAACCAACAAAAGACATTTGCAGAACTCAGCTTAGAAGAAAAAAATAAAATAAGCCATAGAGGAATCGCAGTTGCAAAACTGATTAAGTTTTTTTATGAAAAATTTGAAATTAATTAAATAATGTACCTTTGCCAAAATCCTCAGGGTGAGGTTGTGTTACAAGAAGTTCGGTTTATACGTTCGATAGGCTTCTAAGCTAACACCTTAAAATGCATGTCGAAATAACTATTTGAATGAATACATTCCAAACATTGGGTCTTGAAGCACATTTGCTTCAAGCCGTCTCAGATCTTGGGTTTGAAACCCCGAGTGAAGTTCAACAAAAAGCCATTCCAAAACTCCTCAAAGAAGAAAATGATCTTGTCGCGCTGGCGCAGACAGGGACGGGCAAAACTGCGGCATTTGGATTTCCCATGCTACAAAAAATTGACATCAACAGTCGTACAACACAAGGTTTGATTTTATCACCAACGCGAGAGTTGTGTCTGCAAATTACAAATGAATTAAAACTTTATGGAAAATATTGCAAAGGCTTAAACGTGACTGCAATCTACGGTGGTGCAAGCATCACAGAACAAGCAAAGAAAGTAAAACGGGGTGCACAAATAATTGTGGCGACACCTGGAAGAATGAAAGACATGATTTCCAGGCGTTTGGTAGACATCTCAAAAATTGATTATGCCGTATTGGATGAAGCCGACGAAATGCTTAATATGGGATTTTTTGAAGATATAAAATCCATACTCTCTTTTACACCAGATGAAAAATCAACATGGTTATTTTCAGCTACCATGCCAAAAGAGGTGGCGGTAATTGCCAAAAAATTTATGTCATCCCCTATTGAAATCACCATAGGACATAAAAATATTGGAAGTAAAAACGTGTCTCACGAGTATTATATGGTGGGCTCAAGAGATCGTTACCCAGCGCTGAAAAGATTGGCAGATGCCAACCCAAATATTTTTGCAGTGGTATTTTGTAGAACAAAGCGAGACACTCAAAAAGTAGCTGAAAAGCTCATTGAAGACGGCTATAACGCGGGTTCACTGCACGGAGACTTAAGTCAAAATCAACGGGATTTGGTAATGAAATCATTCCGAAATAAACAAATTCAGATGTTGGTTGCTACAGATGTTGCAGCACGCGGAATTGATGTTGAAGACATCACCCACGTCATTAATTACCAATTGCCAGATGAAATTGAAACATACACCCACCGCAGTGGTCGAACAGGCCGCGCTGGAAAAACAGGGTTATCAATCGTTATTATTACAAAAAGCGAACAACGCAGAATAAAAACCATTGAAAAAATGATTCAAAAGCAGTTTGTCAAAAAAGAAATCCCAGATGGGATTCTGATTTGTGAGATCCAATTAAAAGCACTTGCGCATAAAATAAATGACACTGAAATCAATGGCGAAATCGATAATTACCTTGAAGAAATTAAGACATTATTTTCAAACACAACTAAAGAGGAGCTCATCAAAAAATTCTTTTCTGTAGAGTTTACAAGATTTTTCAACTACTACAACAAAGCAAAAAATTTAAATGTTCCCAAAGGAGATACCCATTTTTCACAGAGCGACAATAGTGATAATTCTGCGCGGTTTTTTATAAACATTGGTAAAAAAGATGGTTATGACTGGATGCAAATGAAAGACTTTTTAAGAGACAGTCTGGGACTCAGTCAAGGCGATGTTTTTAAAGTAGATGTCAAGGACAGTTTTTCGTTTTTTAATACCGAAATCTCTTATATGCCGAAAGTCCTTGAGTTTTTCAATGATTTCAAACTAAATGGGCGTTATATCAATGTTGAAATTACCGAAAAGAAAGATCGCAGCCGTCAAAGACGCAGGGGTAAACAAAAACATGATGGGTATGGGAACCGTGGAAAATCTGGCAGAGGTCGATCCACAAGGTCATCAGACTTTAAACATGGAACTGGGAGCTCGCGACCCAGAAGAAACCGCAGACGCTAATTTTTTTGTTAATATTTAAACAAAATTTAAACTCAAAGGGGGGTTTCTGAGCATTGTTTATTATTTTTAGAGATGTTACTGACATGAAAAATCTTCTTATTTTTATTTCCTTTTTATTGACGCCATTGCTTGGCCTGGCTCAGGACAATATATGGGTCAAAGGCAAAATTGTCAATGCGGCTGATGACAAACCCATGGAGCGTGTCAATATTGTCAATCTCAACCAGGTTTATGGGACTTCCACTGATTCCAATGGAGACTTTGAAATACAAGCCCGCTCCAACGACACCCTTCACCTTTCTTTTCTAGGCTTTAAATCCATTAAAGTGAGAGTGACCAATGACTGGATAGTTTTTGGGAACAGAACCACTATCAAATTGACCGAACTCGCTCTGGCTCTAGAAGAAGTTGTTATTAATAAAATTAAACTGACTGGATATTTAGAGATTGATATCAAACAGATTCCGATTCAAAAAAATATCCGTTACAGCATCTCTGGTCTCAATTCAGGCTACGAGTCCAGTCCAAGATCCCCCACTATGGTTACTAAAGTATTGGGTGCAATCTTAAATCCAGCAGATTTCCTACACAATATCTTTCGCAAAAAACCTGTTGAAATGCGAAAACTCAGGAAAATGAAAAAACAAGACGAAATACGAAACATTTTGGCCACTCGTTTTGACAGAGAAATGCTGACAGCTCTGCTAAAGGTTGACAAGATTGATTTGGAGCTTCTTGTCACTGAGTGTAATTACTCAGACGACTTTATTAAAACAGCTAATGATCTTCAAATTTTAGACGCTATTAGCGAATGTTATGAGGAATACAAAATCTTAAGCCGGAATCGAAACTAAGCTTTTATTGAACTTCTCATTAAGGGTTTATCTTTAATTTATCAACCAACAAAAACCTCTTATTGTGGAAATTAATCGTACAATTGTTATTGGTACAATCGTTTGTTAGCTCTGAAGTTTGATCGCTTTTAAATCTATCTCAACAAACGAATACAGTCAGTAGAAAGATCTTAAATTAAAAGACTAGTCCGTTTTATTTTTGGCCGCTATCCACTTGGACAAATACTTTGTGGATTGCTGACTGTGGTGTTGTAACAACATTCCTGTTACATTATTTAAACGGTGTGTATCAATGTTTTCCATAAGCCCGTCAATTGTTTTTAAAAAGGGACCCTCGAATTCAGAACGTGAAAAGCGCTTCTCAAACACCTTAAAGCCATTTGTCTGGGCTTTTTGCCAATCCCCCTTGTTGGAATATAATTGCACCGCTTTGGCTGCAAAAGACAGCACTTCGTCCTCGATAAAACCGTTGGAGGAATACCTTCCAAAAACACCTTCAGCTGCAATGCCAGAAAGACCACAAGGAATACCATGTCGCATGGCCTCTACAACCTTACCTTTAAGTCCTGCACCAAATTGAAGTGGCGCTAACAACATGCGGTGAGATTTTAAAACAAGCCCAAGATCATCAGTACGACCTGAAATAAAGAAATTTTGGGACTCATTTTGAAGAGATAAATGCTCTGACTTGGCATAGGCACCGTAAATATAAAGTTTGGCTTCAGCGAGCTTTTTGTGAATCAAAGGCCAAATATGGGTCTTTAAGTGCGTTACTGCTTGTAAATTTGGACGGTGTAAAAAATTTCCAATAAAAACAAAATCATTTCTTGCTTCAAAGGAAGCCTGATGTGCTAAAGATTTTTCGTGTTTTGAAAACTCAAAAATAAATGGAATGTAAATCAGTAAATTCAAAGGTATTCCTACCTCTTGCGTAAGTATGTCTAATTCAACTTCAGAGATAATAAGCGAAAGATCACAGCGATAAATACTTGCAATTTCACGACTTGCAATATCTGATTTTAAAAACGCTTTAGAGAAATACATATTTGAGTCTAGGTTCTTTGCCCTTGCTTTTCTTAAAAAATGAAGATCTTCTGTATCTAAAATCCTCAAAGCATTGGGACAATACTTGGCAACACGCCAGCCAAATTGTTCCTCCGTCATAAATCGATCAAAAAGAACAACCGCTGGATTTAACTTTGAAATAAAAACATCAAAACTTGCATTGTTTAATTGAAGTTCTACAGCTTCAATACCAAACGCCTCCAGGTTCTGTGAATGGGGGGTTCGCCTTGCTGTAGTGCCAAAAACAACTTTATAATTGGCCTCTGTAAAGCATTTTAACAATTGTAAAATACGGGTCCCCGCTGCCGAAGATTTTGGCTCTGGATATACAAAACCAATGCACAATAAAATTTTTGAACCCTGCATATTTCTAGTTCTATTTTTGCCTAAAATAAGCATTAATTACTGCATCTTAAGTTGAAATTGAGATCTTCTCATTAAAAGTGATATCTTTGCATCTTTAATACGTTTTGATGTCATTAACACCACTGAACGCCATTTCACCTATCGATGGACGCTACCGCAATAAGGTCGAGCCTCTTGCTGCATATTTTTCTGAAGAAGCGCTTGTTAAATATCGCGTCTTGGTTGAAGTGGAATACTTTATCGCCTTATGTGAACTTCCCTTGGAACAACTTTCTGATTTTGATCAGAAGTTATTCAAATCGCTTCGAAAGCTATACAAAGACTTTTCTAACAGTGATGCCAAAGCCATAAAGGAGATTGAGCGCACAACAAACCACGATGTCAAAGCAGTTGAATATTTTATCAAAGAAAAGTTTGACAGTCTTGGTATTGGGGCCTTCAAAGAATTTATCCATTTTGGCTTGACCTCTCAAGACATCAACAATACAGCCATTCCACTCAGTATCAAACATGCTAACGAAGCTGTTTATATTCCAGAACTGGAAAGCCTGATAAGTACATTGGATGGATTGTCCAAAAAATGGGCTGAAATCCCAATGCTGGCTAGAACACACGGGCAACCTGCCTCTCCCACTCGCTTGGGCAAAGAAATAACAGTTTATAAAGTGCGACTAGAGGAGCAATTAAAATCATTAAAAAACATCCCCTATGCCGCTAAATTTGGAGGGGCTACCGGGAACTTTAATGCCCACCACTTGGCTTACCCTAAGGTAAGCTGGAAAAAATTTGCCACACAACTTTTAGAAAATAAATTAGGACTTAAGCATTCATTTCCAACCACACAAATTGAGCATTATGATCACATGGCGGCACTTTTTGATGCCATGAAACGCATCAATTCAATAATGATAGACATGAATCGGGATTTTTGGACCTATATCTCTATGGATTACTTCAAACAAAAAATTAAAAAGGGGGAAGTTGGAAGTTCAGCCATGCCGCATAAAGTAAATCCTATTGACTTTGAAAACAGTGAAGGAAATTTGGGAATTGCCAATGCACTTTATGAACACTTGGCAGCCAAACTCCCCATATCAAGATTGCAGCGCGACCTAACCGATAGTACAGTTCTTAGAAATGTGGGGGTGCCCTACGCGCACAGTCTCATCGCTTTTAAATCGACTTTAAAAGGGCTTCAAAAATTGTTGCTTAATCAGTCTAAAATTTCTGAAGATCTTGATAAAAACTGGGCCGTAGTAGCGGAGGCGATACAGACCATTCTAAGAAGGGAGGGGTATGCAAATCCCTACGAAACCCTAAAAGGACTTACAAGAACCAATACAAAAATTGATGCTAAATCCATCGCTGATTTCATTGATGGTTTAAAAGTTAGTCAAACTATCAAAGCAGAACTAAAAAGCATCAGTCCTTCCAACTATACTGGTGTTTAATTTCGCTATTGTTCTGTAGCTGGCTAGAGCATAAAATCAAAAAAGTCATCTACATTAAGGCTTTCAGTATCTAACTTATCAATAATGGGTCCCAGTTGCATAATTTCCGATAAATTCATTTCATTACCCAAAACGCGTATGACTGCAAAGCCAATGTCTATTGAAGTAGTGAACACGACAAATTCGTCAATGCTGCTGTCGTCTCCAATGTAATAAATTCGCACTCTGCCCTCCTTTGAATTCCCAAAACTAATCAGTTCATTGTATTTTTCATCTTGAAGTAACTTTGTTAAAACTGCAACTTCCGCACTGTAGACTTCCTTTTGACCGGATTTTATACTGTAACCTAACATATTTAATTTGTCTATAGACTCAATGGCATTGGTCTGACTTTGATTGATTTCTTTACTGTCAATTTTTAGAAAAGAAATGGGCAAATCTACAGAGATAAAAGCTGCTGACTCTTGATGGTCTACAAAATAGGATTGCAATGTAGACTCAGAATTACAAGCCAATAAAAGCAGACAAATAAAAGCAGATAATGGGGTGTTTAAAAAATGGATCTTCATTGTTTTTTTGTTGCTTTTTTAAGTTGATCCCCACCTGGTACATTTAGTTTTTTAGTCAATTCCGAAACCATTCTCAAATCAATATCTCCAACCAAAGATAACAGAACTGTTTCACCGGGAAGTTTATCTGCCCCATTAACAAGCATCAAAAGCTCTGAAACATGGTAGTCATCTTGACCAGAGCGCACGTAAAATTTGACATTTCTATCGGCTTCTTTGATGCGCATGAGTTCCTCTAACTTCGAATTTTTTATATAATTATTGACATCTTTGGAAATGGCCTTTGAAACTTCAGGGTCCTCAGTAGTATAAACCGTTAAATTTTCTAAAGTTTTGACCTGATTTAAAAAAACATCTGCCTCTTGATCGTCAGTTTGAATGTTCATTTCGGCCAACATTTTAAACATTTTTTGATTGACAACCACCGAAGTCACATTGTCCATGTCCTCATATTTATCAAATAAACTTTGGGCAAAAATTGTAGGATATATACATAAAAATAATACTGATAATAAGTTTTTCATCGTTCTAAAAATTAATATTGGCTTTAAAAAAATCTTGAGCCGTTGTGTTAAAAGTGTTTAAGAAATTAATGTTTTGTTTTCCTTTTTGAAGAGACTGAGATAAAGTGTTTAAAGAATTTAGTTTATAAGTCCCCCTGTTAAGTTGGGTCGATAGCATTTCCAATGCTTGTTTTGTTTTCGCATAAGTGTTTAGATATTCATCTGAAATCGCAGCAGTGTTTTGTTTGCTATTGTTTTGTAAAAATAATCCAAATAAAAGAAGGATTACAGCTGCTATTGAAAGTTTTTTTAAACTTTTATTATATGTCTTTAATGGTATTTTATTTTTAAAGGATTGTTTTGCACTGATTGAAATACAATCAAATAGCGTTTTATAAACTTTTAAATGCTCAGGAATACTGGCCTGTTCAAAAAAAGCTTTTAATTGAGCTTCTTCTTCCAAAGAAGTCAAAGCGGCATTGTATTTTTCTAATAAATCTTCAATTTTATTTAATTCCATGGCGGTGCAATTGAATTATTTGATCTCTCAATGTTTTTCTGGCTCTTGAAAGCGCCACTCTAATGGCAGTTTCTTTCATGTCTAATATTATTGATATTTCGGCGAACTCATAACACTCTATATCTCTTAATTGAATAATTAAGCCTTGTTTTTTTGGCAGTTGTTGAATTAATTTATCAAGCTGTTTAACTGTGTCATTTATTTCAATCTGACGTTGTAATGAACCCGCCCTTCGGTCCTGGAAATTATTGTGTGTAATTCTCAAATTTTGCGCTTGACTTGACTTTAGGCGATCTAAACAATGATTTTTTGTAAGGGTCATCGCAAAAGCTTCTGGACTGTTTAAATCGTCTAATCGCTTCCGTAACTTCCATAATTTTATAAGAACGTCTTGGGTGGCATCTTCAGCCTCCGCAGTGGATACTAAAATACGCTTTGAAAATCGAAATATTTTATTTTTGATTGCATTTACAAATATTAAATATTCTTTTTCACTCATCATTTACACTACTACTTTACAGACGAACCAAAGCCCAAAATGTTACAAGTTGAAAATTATTTTAGTATGATAATAAATATCTGTAAATTGTATCACGCTAAATAAATTTTAAAAAAACAAGCCTTAAATTTAAACTTACAGTTCCTATGAAAATGAAATTAAAATACATTGCAATTTTTATCATGTCCGGATTGATGTTTGCTTGCTTTGAGGACAACGATGACACCATCACATCTTCCACAAGTGTTAAAGATTTTGTCTGGAAGGCCATGAATGCCGTTTATCTCTACAAATCCGACGTCAATGACTTAACTGATGGAGGATTTGATAACAACCAAGCATACCAAAACTACTTGAACAGTTTTGACAGCCCAGAAAACTTATTTGAAGCTTTGATTTATGATCGCCCAAATGTGGATCGTTTTAGTGTGATTACGAGTAATTACTTTGACCTTGAACAGCAATTGAGTGGCATTTCAAGCAGCAATGGTGCAGATTTTAATTTTTACTTTGAACCTCAAAATAGCACCTCCCTATTTGGAGTTGTTCGCTTGGTACAACCTTCCAGCAATGCGAGCAACAGCGGTCTAGAAAGAGGACAAGTTTTTAATAAAATCAATGGAACAGCTTTGACTGCTGCAAACTTATCATCACTTTTAAACAACAACAGTTATACCTTAAACTTGGCAACTTACGATGATAACAATACTGAAGACATCAGCGACGACGATTTAATTTTGGACACTGATCAAACAGTTTTGCTCACAAAAGAAATTGGCTTTTCAGAAAATCCAATTTATGACTTCAGTATCATAGATTTAAATTCTGAAAAAGTGGGGTATTTGATGTATAATGGTTTTGTCAATGAGTTTGACAACGAATTGAACCAAAAATTTAGTGATTTTCAATCCCAAAGTATTGATCATTTGGTTTTGGATTTAAGGTACAACTCCGGTGGCAGCATTAGAACTGCTGCTGCTTTGGGCAGTATGATCACTGGCCAATTCGACAACCAGGTTTTTACCACTTTAAAATTCAATGAAGACTTGCAAAACAACAATGCAGACTATAATTTTTCCAATACCCTCAGCGATGGAACTGGTATCAACAGCTTAAATCTAACTAAAATATATATCCTCACTTCTAAGGTCTCAGCTTCCGCGAGTGAAATGATGATCAATAGCCTAAAATCTTATATAGACGTGGTAATAATTGGCGGTCAAACGGTAGGAAAATCTCAAGCTTCTCAAATTATTTACGATTCTCCAAATTTTGGAAGACAAAATGCAAATCCAGGTCACTCCTATGCCCTTCTTCCCCTTATCGCGATCACGGTCAATAAAAATAATGAGGAAGTGCCTCCCTCAGGAATTATCCCCATCATCAATCTTTTAGAAAGTCCAAACAATTATGGGATTATTGGAGATGCAGAGGAACCACTTCTTCAAGCGGCACTGTCAGACATCCAGGGCAGCAACAGGCTGTCAAGCCCCAAAACGCCTCCAAAACAATTTGAGGACTCCGAAACTTTGAGCTCTTTAAAAACTTTAATGTACTTGGAAACTTCAAATGATTAAAAAGCATTTTATTATTGCCCTTATCATGCTTCTAGCAGCCCTTTCAAGGCTGATTCCACATCCCCCAAACTTTACACCCCTAATAGCCATCGCGCTTTTTAGTGGCTTTTATGCAGCTAACAAAGTTTTAATTTATGGCCTTCCCATCGCAACAATGCTAATATCAGACTTATTTTTAGGGTTTTACAGCATATCAATCTTTGTTTATTTATCATTTTTACTCATTAGTTTTTTTGGAACATTGTCAAAAAATCCTGGAGCTATCAAAATTGTTTTCGCCGTCCTCCTTGGCAGTGTCAGCTTCTATATAATTACCAATTTTGGCGTTTGGGTTCTAGGGGGTTACCCCAGAAACCTCGCGGGCTTGTTGAGTTGTTACACCGTGGCAATTCCCTTCTTTAAAAATACTTTAATGGGAAGTTTTTTCTATTCAACTATAATGATTTTATGTTATTTGTTTTGTAGAGAGATTTACAAACTTTTCAGAACATCTAAAATGTTCTAAATAAATTGAAACCGAAGTAAACATCCCCATCAGTCCAATCACCAGATGCTGAGGTCATGGCATTGATTGAATTCATGGGTTGTGAATTTGAAAATAACAGTTGAAAGACATGACCACCGGTTTCAATATCAACACCAACACCCAATGGGTTGTTGAAATTTGATTCATCTGCCCTGTTAAAGTGATGGCCATAATCAAAATTTAAAGACAAGCGTTTAGATAACTTGTAACGGCCGCCAAAGCACAATCCATATTGAGTATTTTTCTGTGCGTCAAAAATCACTAAATTTTCATGAAAAAATGTTGGAGATAAAATCAAGGACAAGGCATTACTTAACTTTCTAGAAACAATCAATTGTGTAAAATAACCCATGCGATTGCCAAAAGTTAGCTCTGGATATTCAGCCTTCTTTAAGGAAGAGTCCAGGGTTATCGAAGAATAAAATACTAGAGTAACCGGAAAATTTTCAGTTTGGGGTAACAATCTGGATTTAAACCCTATATCGTAAATTTTTTTATAGGAGGTTCTTGAAAAACTTAGGTTGGAAAAGGAATTTAATCCATAAATAAAATTTAATCTCGTAACGGCATCGTCAAGGCCAAAGAAATTTTCAAAACCATATTTGATACTGCCGAATCTGTGTGAAACCGAAAAAGTAAATTCTTTTTCTGAAACGAGCTTTGTAGACTCAAAATTAACAACTTTCAAACTTTTAAAACTGGCAATGACCTCTGGATTTGAATTGTAATCAATTTCATCCAAAAGATCCGATTGGGCATAAGAGAAAAAAGTAGAAAATACAGAAATTAAAAAAAGTAGAGAACGCGATTTCATATAAAACTAAAGGTTGGTTATGGAGTTAAAATGCTACACTCATTTATTTTAAATTCTTGAAAAAGATCATCATATCCAATAAACTTTCCAACAAGAACAATAGAATCTCCAACTTTTATATTGAAAATATCATCTTTAAACTTACAAAATATTTTTTTATCAATCGTTAAGGCGGCAGGCGCAATGGCGGTTACACTGCCATTTAATTCAATGACATTAGCTGCAGAAAGAAATGACTTTGAGCCATCCTGATTTTCATACATATCAATCAATTCTTTTGAGGATAATTTTTGAGGGAATTCTTTTTCAGGATTATAAAATTTAAAGTAAAGGATTGACAGAACAACTGAAAACAATATTACTGGCACAAAAAAAATTTTCATGGCTAGAAATTATTTATTGGCTTTTTCTAAACTTAAATCAATTGACACAAAAATCTTTTCAGGTATTTTACGGCTAACAATTTTGGGAACTT
>PBQM01000044.1 GCA_002725015.1 Flavobacteriaceae bacterium
CATTGTAGCTATGTGTCTAATATATATTGAAATTAAAAAATAAATTATTATTCTTAGAGAAAATTTGTGACCCAAACTTACAAAAGTTCGAACTTTTTGAGTACTCTTTTTTTATTTAGTTGATATTCTATTTGGCCCTCTGATTTCAACTCTTTTCGACGACTCATTGGATACTAATAAGCCATATGCAGATGGATAACTTTTTCTATATTCCTCCACTACCAAGGCGCATTCATCAATTGTAGAGAATGGTCCAATGTAAACTGAATAATATTTTGCCCCACTCAAAGATTTATAATCGGGTATCCAAAGATAATCTGAAGCATAGCCTGCAGAATTTAATTTTTTTACTTTTTCAGAAGCTTCATTTTGACTAGAGGCGATACCTGTCGCAATTATGTAAAAATTCTTGTCAACTATTTCTGATTGAAGTGCGGTATTTGTCTCTGCTTGTTCTATTTGAGTAGAGTCCCCATCATGACTTATGTAGCAAAGGGTTGAACTATTTTCATAACATTTAGTAGCCTGTGAAACAACTACATAGCCATATTTTGGGCTCCAAAAATCTGTAACTGTCCTATACTTCTTGAGCTCAATAACAGTACTTTGATCAAATATAAAAGTTGGAGAAGTAGCCTCCCATTTTTCATATCCATACTGGTCAGTAACAGGCTCAAGAAGGGCATAACCAGCTTTATTAAAGTCATTTTCCCTAACAAGATTTAAAATTGTCGCGAAACTATTTTCACTAATATTGGCCTTGGCTGTCAATATTTTATTAGATTCGCTTAAATTGGATGACTCACCTTCTTTATTATTTATATTGCCACAGCCTAAAATAATTGTGGTTAAAATAATGTAATGTAGTAGTTTTTTCATTTTTTAAATATTTAAAAATTAAAAATAATAAATCCCCAGAAATAAATTATTATTTCTGGGGACAATTCGTGACTGCGAAAGGAGTCGAACCTTCAACCGCTGGAGCCGAAATCCAGTGCTCTATCCAATTGAGCTACGCAGCCATTATTTTAGGACATTAAACATTTTTTTACCAATGTAGAAATGGTTTTTCCATCGGTTTTACCAGACAGTTCTTTGCTTAAATACCCCATAACTTTTCCCATGTCTTTCATCCCTTCTGCCCCAAGTTTTTCAATGGCAGTCACAACCGCTTTTTCAACCGCTGTTTCTGAAAGCATCTCCGGTAGAAATTGACTGATAATTTCTGCCTCAGCCAATTCTGGAGCCGCCAAATCTGGGCGGTTTTGTTGGGTGAAAATTTCTGCACTGTCCAACCGTTGTTTGACCAACTTCTGAAGTAATTTTACCTCATCCGCTTCAGACATACTGCCATCAGAACCGCTTTTAGTTTGGGCCAAAAGGATGGCTGATTTTACAGATCTAAGCGCGGTGAGAGCCAGCGTATCCTTTGATTTCATGGCGGCCTTAAGGGCTGTCATTATTGTATCTTGCAAACTCATATCATTTTTTTAGGTTTACGAATATAAGTAAATATTCATTTAGAGATTATTATGCATAAAAAAACCTGAAAAAAAATTTCAGGTTTTTTACGGATTTTAGGAAATCCTCGACTAATCCACGTTATCGTGTAAGAAAGAATTATTGGAGCGTACTTGCAAATCTTCATTGTCGTCAGAAGCAACCGAAGTTCTAGATACTAGAGTTTCGGAAGCCTCTGTGGCATCGCTAAGTTCAATCCCTTGGCGTTTATAAGCGGGTTCTTTTTCAAACTCTTCAATTTTAGAGGCATTGAATTTATAATTAAACGCCTTCATCTTTTGACGGCGTTCATCTGCTCTGTCTCTGAGTGTTTTGGAAATTGGATTGTCAAAAGGATTGGTGTTTTCAGCGGGTTGTGGCTGTACTTGACGTTCCTTGACCGTCACTTTTTTAAGGACCATTTCTGCTTCGGTTTCAAGGCCCTGTTCAACCGCGACCTTTGTCTGTATGGCTTCCTTATCGTACGGGGTTTCGGTTTGTTCTAAAACAATGTGATCGTCAAGTGTATAGGTTTCCTCGCCCACATCTACAGCTTCTGACACAGCCACAAGTTCGATATAATCGTCAACTTCAATATTATTGACGTTGTCTTCCAATTTAAATATTTCAACATACTTTTCCTTGGATCTATCCCCCTTTTTATTGGCGATAGGCAAATCAAATGTGAGGCGCGTCTGATCCTCGACTGATGAACCCTCTGAAACCTCCGAAACCGCTTCAACAGCTGCCACGTTGTTAATGATAAATTCCTCGTCGTCAATGTTTTGTAATAATTCTTCAAAATCGACTTCAATGTCTTTAAGCAACTCGGATGTTGGAATTAAATCCATGGTTTGCTCTGAATCTTCCAATGTGAATTCCATTGGGTCTTCTACCAAATCATAGACAATTGTTTCCGCTGGTTCAGAGGCCTTATTATCAGCCTCATCTGTATCAGAAAGCAGTAAATCGTGTTCCATGGTTTGTTCATCTTCAAGCGCATGAACTACTTTTTTTGGTTCTACATTAGAAATATCATTTTGCTGATGGGCATCAAACCCTGTTGCAATAATGGTCACTGAAATGGCCTCTCCCAAAGAGGCATCCTCACCAACCCCCATGATTATATTGGCAACATGGCCAGCCTCGGCCTGAATGTGATCATTGATTTCACCTATTTCATCAATTGTGATTTCTTGGGAACCCGAAACAATGAGCAACAATACGTTTTTAGCCCCTGTGATTTTATTGTCATTGAGCAACGGAGAATCCAAAGCTTTGCCAATTGCTTTTTTTGCGCGGTTTTCTCCAAAAGCTGTAGAGGCACCCATGATGGCGGTTCCGCTGCTGCTCAACACAGTTTTGGCGTCCCTTAAGTCAATGTTTTGCGTATAGTGGTGAGTGATGACCTCTGCAATTCCACGAGCAGCTGTGGACAGAACTTCATCCGCTTTAGAGAAACCTGCTTTAAAGCCAAGATTTCCATATACCTCACGCAGTTTATTGTTGTTGATAATAACCAGAGAATCTACAACTTTTCTAAAATTCGCAATCCCTTTATGCGCCTGTACATTTCTAATTTTCCCTTCAAATTGAAATGGCATGGTCACAATTCCTACCGTTAAAATATCCATATCCATGGCCATTTTAGCGATGATTGGAGCTGCACCTGTACCGGTACCACCTCCCATACCGGCAGTGATAAATACCATTTTTGTGTTGGGTGTTAACATGGCGCGAATGTCTTCTAAACTTTCAACGGCTGCTTTCTCACCAATATCGGGATTTGCACCCGCTCCAAGTCCTTCAGTAAGATTGACACCCAACTGAATTTTATTTGGTACACCGCTGTTATTAAGGGCTTGAGAATCGGTGTTACAAATGACGAAATCAACGCCTTTAATTCCTTGTTTAAACATATGGTTGATGGCGTTGCTACCGCCACCGCCAACGCCAATCACTTTGATGACATTTGATTGATTTTTTGGTAAATCGAAATGGATTCCAAAATCGTTATTACTGCTCATATTATTAAATTTAAATGTTGGTTATTCTGCATTTTCTAAAAACTCTTTGACGCGCTCTGTTAATTTTTCTAAAAACCCCTTTGGGCGTACTGGCGGTGGGGGTGTTGGAGGTTCACTTTCCTCTCCTTCAGCTGGTGGATCAGCATTTGGCTGTTTGTTTTGACGTTCCAATCCGTCCAACACCAATCCAACGGCAGTCGCATACAATGGACTTGTAATATCACTGTCACTGTCCCCAGCCAAATGCTCATTGGGATAGCCTACCCGTGTGTCCATTCCGGTAATGTACTCAACGAGTTGTTTTAAATGATTCAACTGACTGCCGCCCCCAGTGAGAACAATCCCAGCGATTAATTTTTTCTTTGGTTCTTCATGGCCGTAATTTTTGATCTCAACATACACTTGCTCAATAATTTCTACCACCCGTGCATGAATAATTTTAGATAAGTTTTTTAGAGTAATTTCTTTGGGATCTCTGCCGCGAAGTCCCGGTATAGAAACAATTTCATTGTCCTTATTTTCTCCGGGCCAAGCCGAACCAAATTTTATTTTTAGTAGTTCAGCTTGTTTTTCAATAATAGAACAGCCTTCCTTAATATCCTCTGTGATCACATTACCTCCAAAGGGAATGACAGCTGTGTGCCGAATGATTCCGTCTTTAAAAACCGCTAAATCAGTGGTTCCGCCGCCAATATCAATAAGGGCAACACCTGCTTCTTTCTCCTCATGACTGAGGACGGCTTTGGCAGAGGCGAGAGGTTCTAAGGTAATGCCTTCTAGACCCAAACCGGCAGTTTGAATACAGCGGCCAATATTTCGAATGGACGAAACCTGCCCCACAACGACGTGAAAATTTGCTTCCAAACGCTCACCATACATTCCAATGGGTTCTTTGATCTCTGCTTGTCCATCAACTTTAAAATCTTGAGGGAGTACATGAATGATCTCTTCCCCTGGCAACATGACCAGTTTGTGTACTTGACTTATAAGCCGGTCAATATCTTCCTCATTGATCACTTGTTCTGCATCGTCTCTAGTGATATAGTCACTGTGCTGCAAACTGCGAATGTGCTGCCCGGCTATTCCAACTGTAACACCTCCTATTTTGATCTCAGAAGATGCTTCAGCCATTGATACAGCTTGCTGAATAGACTGAATTGTTTGAGTAATATTATTTACAACACCTCGGTGAACTCCCAGGCTTTTTGATTTTCCCACCCCTATAGTTTCGAGTTTACCATATTGATTTCTTTGTCCAATCATGGCTACAATTTTTGTGGTTCCAATGTCTAAACCGACGGCAATGTTTTGAGTCTCCATAGTTCTATTTATTTGATACAAACAACCTGTTGGTTGAATTTTAAATTCACTGTTTTATAGCGTTTTAACAACTTGTCTTTTTTTGCTTTTTGATAAAAGGCTTTAAAATTTTTTATTTTTTGATCCAAGCGCTCAAGGTCCCCTATAAGAACCTCAAAAGAGCAATCTCTGAGGCGCATTGAAATTTGTTGATCCGCATCAATCATAAGATCGGTGGTGTATAATTTTAAAAATGCATCGGCATCAATGGCCTTTAATAGTTTATAGACAGCCTTCAAATACGATTCTGAATCCACTCCGTGGACCAACAACACACGCGCACTGTACTCTTCTGATAGAGGCATTCTTTTCCCCTGTTGATCTATATAATAGGAAGGATTTGCAACAACGCGTGCGAGAGGACTGCGTTGCTCAATCTCAATGCGTAAGTCACCTTTTACGTTGAGATAAGCCTCTGCGCTTTCAATCATTGCATTGTCTGATATTTTAATTTCCAATGCTTTTAAATCTAAAATTTCTTTATCAACACACTGGACATATTCATGATTTTGTATCAACATTTTATCAACGTTTGCCTTGCTGATATAAAGCGTGTTTTCACCAATGAAATCAATATTTACGGATCTAATGGCACTGTCATTGTTGCGAATGGACGTAAAAGCATAAAGAAACAGCACAACGGTCAGCAGTATCAATCCTTTTATATAATTCCAGTGTTTACGCATATATCAATTCTTTAGTCAGTGCTTCTACTTCCAATCCTATATCTCCAGCCCCCATCGTAATCAGCAAAGGATTCCCAATGGAGTTGATTGCGGCTGCTAGGTTGGCCTTTTTTACCAACTGCTTTGTTTTGGTTGTGATTTTTTCCAACAACCAATCCGAAGTGACCCCTTTGATGGGTGCTTCTCTGGCGGGGTATATATCCAACAACAAGACCGCATCAAATTTTGAGAGTGAGTCTGCAAAATCATCGGCAAAGTCTGAGGTCCTGCTGAACAAATGAGGCTGAAAAACAACGGTTGCTTTCTTTTGAGGAAACATTTCATTAACAGCCTCTCTAACGGCGTCAATTTCTTTTGGATGGTGAGCGTAATCATCAATAAAGACAAAAGATTCATTTTTGATTTTATATGAAAAACGGCGCTCTACGCCCTTGTAACTCTTTAGTGCCGCTCTTAATTTCAAAGGATTGCAACCAGATGACAATGCCATTGCTAGAGCGGCTACAGCGTTTGATAGGTTGTGTTTACCAGGCATATAAAAATTGAGCTCCTTGATGGTTGTGTTCGGTGTCTTTAGGTCAAATTCATAACCTCCGTCTTTGATCTTGACATTGGTAGCTGTAAAATCTGCTACTGCTTCAACTCCATATGAAACACCCTCAATGGGTACACTAGTATGTACAAAAAGTTGACCCTTAGATGGAAGAAGTTTTGAAAAGGTTTCAAAGGTTGTAATGAGCTGTTCTTTGTTTCCATAGATATCCAAATGATCAGCGTCTATAGAAGTGATACAAGCCAAAGTGGGTTTTAATTTAAGGAAGGACCGATCAAACTCGTCGGCTTCTACCACTGTAAACTCATTTCCATTTTGGATTAGATTAGATTTATAATTTTCTGAAATACCACCAAAGAACGCAGTTACTTTTTGCTGTGATTCAAACATCAAATGTCCTAAAATACTGGACGTCGTGGTTTTGCCATGGGTTCCAGCCACGGCCAAGCACTTGGTGTTGTTTGTGATGAGTCCAAGAACCTCAGCCCTTTTAATGACTTTAAAATCATTAATTTTAAAGAAGTTTAAAATTGTATTTGATTTGGGAACGGCTGGAGTCGTGACGATTAATGTTGTGGCTGGATCTAAAAATTTTGGTTCTACAAGATCTATATCGGACTCAAAAATAACTTTAATTCCTTTGGATTGAAGAGACGCTGTGTTGTGACTTGGGGTTTTGTCATAACCAGCGACATTCTTTTGACAGCTGTGAAAATACAGCGCAAGGGCACTCATACCGATACCGCCGATACCGATAAAAAAGACCGTTTCAAAAGAATTTAAATTCATGTGCTTAAAAGTGTTTCAATTTCAGCGACAATGGCCTCAGTTGCATTTATTTTTGCTAATTTTTTAATGTTGCTCTTTAATTTTTTTCGAAGGCTTTCAGAGTCTAAAAGCTTGGAAAATTCATGTTCAAATTCCAATTCTAAGGCAGCTTCTTTAATTAAAATAGCCGCCTCCTTTTTTGAAATTGATTCGGCATTTTTGGTTTGATGGTCTTCCGCCACGTTTGGGGAGGGAATAAACACTACAGGTTTGCCAACCACACACAATTCAGAAACAGAACTCGCCCCAGCCCTTGAAATCATAAAATCAGCAGTGGCATAGGCATAATCCATTCTGTTGATAAACGGACGTACGCAGACTTCTGGAAGATTTTCATAACGCTTGTATTCCTCATAGTATAAACGACCACATTGCCAAATGACTTGTAGTTGATTGGCTTTAAAATAGTTGAGCTTTTCTTCGATTAATTCATTGATTCTCCGCGCCCCCAAACTTCCCCCTAAAACCAAAACCGTTTTGTGTTTTGTTTGCAGTCCAAAAAAGTTTTTTGCTTGGTCTGTTTTAGCTGACAAGTCTAAAAGATCTTGCCGTACAGGATTGCCTGTCATTTTAATTTTATTTTTTGGGAAAAATTTTGACAACCCCTCGTAGGCAACACAGATAGCATTGACTTTGGTGCTCAGTAACTTGTTGGTAATACCCGGAAAGGAATTTTGCTCTTGTATCAAAGTTGGAATTCCAAACAAGGATGCCATGTACAGTATTGGACCACTGGCGAAGCCTCCTGTACCGATAACGGTTTTGGGCCTGAATTTTATTAAAATAAAAAAAGAATGAAACAGACTGGCGACCAATTTCAAGGGAAACAATAGATTTCTGAACAGTTGGCCTCTGTGAAATCCTGAAATCCACAATCCGGTGATTGAAAATCCTGCCTTGGGTATTTTTTCCATCTCCATTTTACCCTTGGCACCAACAAATAAAAATTTCATTCCAGGAAACTGTAATTTAAGACCTTGAGCAATGGCAAGTGCAGGATAAATATGTCCACCGGTACCGCCTCCTGATATTATGACTTTTAGATTTTTCATTCCAATGCTTCGCTTAAAATTTCTAAAGGGTGTTGTTCGTCTCCCTGTTGGTTTCTGATCTCCTCTCTTTTGGCACTTACACTCAACACAATCCCAATGGCAAGACAGGTTACCCATATAGAAGTACCTCCACTGCTTATCAATGGCAAGTTTTGCCCAGTAACTGGAAACAATTCAACCGCAACACCCATATTAATCAATGCTTGAAATACAATGGGCAGACCAACACCAATGGTCAATAACTTCCCAAATACGGAATCTGCTTTCTGAGCAACAATGACAATTCTAAAAAGCAACAACAAATAAAGCGTCAGTAAAAACAAGCCCCCTATCAATCCGTATTCTTCAATGATAATGGCGAAAATAAAATCTGAGGAAGATTGTGGTAAAAAGTTTTTCTGAATACTTTTTCCGGGCCCAAGTCCATAAATACTTCCGGTTGCAATGGCTATTTTTGCCTTTTCAATTTGATAATCTTCTTTGGTGTCTTCGGGATCCATAAAATTCTGAATTCGACTCGTCCATGTGTCTACCCTATTTGGCATGGCCTCAGGAAAAGCTTTGGCAACTAAAATAAAAAGACCAAGTACAACAATACCAGAGCCAGTAACCAGTCCCAAATACTTTAAGGGATATCCGCCTAAAAAGGCCAAGACCATTAGCATTGAAAAAATGATAAGTGCTGTTGATAAATTTGCAGGCAAAATCAATAACAATACGGAAAATATTGGAAGCCAAAGGGGAATTATTGAGGCCTTTAAAGAAATTTCTTTGTCGTGAATCTTGGTGAGGTAACGTGCAACAAACACCATTAATACCAAAGCTGCAAGAGTGGATGGCTGAAAGGTAAATCCTACAAAGGGGACTTGAATCCAACGGCTGGCATTGGCACCATCAATAGTGGATCCCTGCAACAATGTCACTAACAATAAAATTAAAATAACAGGAAACATAACCATTGAAAGGCCTTTAAAATAGCGGTAGGGTATTTTGTGAACGCCGTATATGATTGAAAATCCTAAAAACAGATGAACGAAATGTTTGATAAAGTAACCAAAGGTTTGTCCGTTACCGCCGGAGTAAGCCAAGTTACTCGCCGCACTGTAGACAGGCAAAAAAGAAAAGATAGCCAAAAGAGCTACAATAGCCCATATCATCCGATCTCCTTTTATGTTATTTAGGTTTGTCTTCATCTATAATTGTCTTACAGCTGCTTTAAATTGCTGTCCTCTGTCTTCATAATTTTTAAATAAATCAAAACTGGCGCAGGCTGGAGACAACAACACGCGATCCCCTCCACTAGCCACTTTGTACGCAATCTTTACAGCTTCACTCATAAACTGTGTTTCAACAATGATATCTACCATGGATTCAAAATTTTCAAAAAGCTTATCATTGTCCTTGCCCAAGCATATAATAGCCTTGACTTTTTCATTTACAAATGGATAAAGCGCACTGTAATCGTTGCCTTTATCAACACCGCCTACTATCCAAACCGTGGGAGAATTCATGCTTTCAAGCGCAAAATAGGTGGCATTGACGTTAGTGGCCTTAGAGTCATTAATGTAATGCACATTGTTGATCTTAAGAACAGGCTCTAAACGGTGTTCGGCCCCTTGAAAACACTCCAAGCTCTCACGAATGGTTTCTTTTCGAATTTTAAGTAAATGCCCAACTGTGGCTGCCGCCATGGCATTTTTAATGTTGTGCTTTCCTTCCAAAGCTAAATTAGATGTTGGCATCTGAATGGTGTTTTTTTGATTTGTTATTGTTATTATTTTATCTTTATAATGCGCGCCTTGTTCTAAAGATTTTTCTAAAGAAAAAGGCATTAGTATGGACTGAATTGGGTGGGTTTTTAAATAAGTATCAATGACCGGATCATCGGCATCGTATATCAAATAATCTGACTTGGTCTGATTCATTATAATTCTAAATTTGGCATTGATATAGTTTTCAAATTTGTAATCGTATCGGTCTAAATGATCAGCTGTGATATTGGTAATTACAGCAATATGGGGTTGAAATTTTTCAATGCCATCCAATTGAAAACTACTGAGCTCCAATACAAAATAATCAGGTGTTCTTTTGATTTCTTTGGCAAAGCTTTCTCCAATATTTCCGGCCATCACCGCCTCTAATTTGGCTTGTTTTAAAATGTGATGAACCATCATTGTGGTCGTCGTTTTTCCATTACTTCCAGTCACTCCAATTATTGTAGCGCTAGTAAACTGTGCCGCAAATTCAATTTCAGACACTACCGGTACCCCATTTATCCGCAATTGCTTTACAATGGGTGCCGCGTCTGATATCCCTGGGCTTTTGACAACCAGATCGGCCTTTAGTATTTTTAAAGCCTCATGCTGTCCCTCCTCCCATTCAATCTCATGATGTAAAAGAACGTCCTTATACTTTTTTTTGATGTTTCCGAAATCGGAAACAAAAACCCGGAATCCCTTCTCTTTGCCAAGCAAAGCTGTTCCAACCCCACTTTCACCGCCGCCAAGAATTACCAATCGCTTCATTTATCTAATTTTCAATGTCACAATGGTGAGAATCGCCAATAGGATCCCAACGATCCAAAATCGCGTGACAATTTTACTTTCGTGATATCCTAACTTTTGGTAATGATGATGGAGTGGAGACATTTTAAAAATTCGACGGCCCACCCCGTATTTTTTCTTTGTGTATTTAAAGTAACTGACTTGTAATACCACAGATAAATTTTCCATCAAGAAAATACCGCAAAGCAATGGGATCAACCACTCTTTGCGCACTGCAATGGCAATAACCGCGATGATACCTCCTATGGTTAGACTTCCCGTATCTCCCATAAAAACCTGAGCTGGATAAGTATTATACCATAGAAAACCTATCAAGGCGCCCACAAAAGCAGCAATAAAAATTGTAATCTCCTCCACCCTAGGGATGTACATGATATTTAAGTAGTCAGAAAAAATAATGTTTCCTGAAACCCATGCGAAAATACCAAGGGTCAAGGCTATAATAGCAGATGTACCCGCAGCCAGTCCATCAATACCATCTGTAAGATTTGCGCCATTAGAAACCGCCGCGATGATAAAAATGGTGATCAATACAAATACAATCCAAGCATAGGGTTCTAAACTCGGATGGACCCAAGTGATCAAATCAGCGTAATCGAACTCATTGGCTTTAAAAAAGGGAATGGTTGTTTTTGTGGATTTAGTTTCTGCATAAAACTGAAGTTTAGAGCTTTTTGACGCGGCCAATGTCGTTTGCATTTCAAACGGTAATTTCTCCTTTATGGTAACCTCTGAATGGAAAAAAAATGTCAATCCCACGATGATACCCAATCCCACTTGGCCTATGATTTTGAACTTGCCCTTTAGGCCCTCTTTGTCATTTCTGAATTTTTTAATATAATCATCCACAAACCCTATACTGCCCATCCAAAGCGTAGTCACTAACAATAAAAGGATGTAAATATTATCTAATTTACCTACCAAAATTACGGGTAAGATGGTGGCTAAAATGATGATTAAACCACCCATGGTTGGCGTCCCTGCTTTCTCTTTCTGTCCTGTAAGACCCAAATCTCGAATGGTTTCTCCAACCTGTTTCTTTTGCAAAAACTTAATAATCCTCTTTCCGAAAATAGTAGAAAATAACAGCGATAGTATAATGGCCAGGGCGGCTCTAAAGGTCAAAAACCCAAAAAGGGAAGCACCGGGCATTTGGTATTCGTTTTCTAAATATTCGAACAAATAGTACAACATCTTATTTCTGCAGTTTATTTAAACATTTCCTTGCCACTTCAAAATCACTGAAATGTATTTTTTCCCCTTTTATTTCTTGATAATTTTCATGTCCCTTCCCCGCCAACAATATGATGTCGTTAGCGTTGGCCAACTGACAGGCTGTTTTAATGGCTTTTGTTCTATTTGTTATAGAAATAATTTTATTGTAATTCTGAGCCTCTACTCCCTGTTCCATTTCCGTAATAATATGTTCTGGGTTTTCAGAGCGAGGATTGTCACTCGTTAAAATGACTTTATTGCTCAAAAGAGAGGCGATATGACCCATCTTTGGGCGCTTTGTTTTATCGCGATCGCCTCCACAGCCAACAACGGTGATTAGGGTTTCATTTTTGGTTCTTATGGCATTGATAGTTTGCAAAATATTTTTCAGCGCGTCTGGGGTATGTGCATAATCAACGATCACGGTAATATCAGAGCCTGTGATAAAAAATTCAAAGCGGCCACTTACACTTTCCAAAGTGCTTATCAATCTTAAAATTTCATTGGACTCCATTCCCAAAATATCAGCACAAGCAAAAATAGCAGCCAAGTTATAGGCATTAAATTCACCAATAAGCTTGGCCCAAACCTCTGCGTCGTTTATTTTTAGCAACAGACCCTTGAGCTGATTTTCAAGGATTTGTACTCTATAATCAGCCTGTGTTTTTAAAGCATAACTGTAAAGTTTAGCATTGCTGTTTTGAACCATAAACCGCCCATTTTTATCATCAAGATTAACAAGAGAAAAGGCCGATTTAGGCAGCTGATCAAAAAATGATTTCTTGACGTCTCTGTAGGCAGAAAAAGTTTTGTGGTAATCCAAATGATCGTGAGTAAGATTTGTAAATATTCCCCCTTTAAATTCCAAAGCTTCCGTTCGATACTGGTCAATGCCGTGTGAACTGACTTCCATAAAACAAAATTCCACACCCACATCACTCATTTGCTTTAAATAGCGATTTATTGCTATCGAATTTGGTGTGGTGTGGGTCGCTGGAAAAACTTGGTCATCAACCAATATTTTGACCGTTGAAAGCAAACCAACCTTGTATCCCGCAGCCTTGAACAAATCATACAAAAGGGAACTGACAGTTGTTTTTCCATTGGTCCCTGTCACCCCTATTAAATTTAGATTTTTAGAGGGTTGTTCGTAAAAATTAGCTGCCATATAAGCCAATGCTATTGCAGAATTTTCAACCTGTATATAGGTGATGGCGCTTTGCTTTATTTTGAGGTGCTGTTGGTGAACAATGACAGAGGCTCCTTTTTCAATGGCTTGATCGATGTATTGGTGACCATCACTTTCAAGGCCCTTAATAGCCACAAAAAGATGGCCTTTTTGAATTAATCTTGAATCGGATTGAAGCCCTGAAATGGAGGTATTGGTGGAGCCAAATACAACTTTAATGGCAACTTTATACAATATGTCTCTTAATAATTTCACGATAATTCTAAAACAATATTTGTGTTTGGTTTCACTTTTTGACCACTTACTAATGATTGCTTTTCTACAATCCCATCCCCGATGGTTGTCACTTTTAATCCCATATTTTCTAAAATAGCAATGGCGTCCATTGCTGGCATTCCCTTGAGATCGGGCATGATATTTGTCGCAGCCTGAGCTAACTTATAATAAGCTTGAAATTGATTTTCAACGGCTTCTGATGTTTGATTGATATTATCAATAAAATCCATGCTGGGCGCGTCGGTATAAATTTTTTGGGCAATTTTTTTAAAGACAGGTCCAGAGACATCGGCACCATAATAACCCACGTTTTTATCCGGCTCATGAATCACTACAATGCAAGAATATTTTGGGGAATCAGCGGGGAAATATCCAGAAAATGTTGAGATATAATTTAGTTGATCTTTGCTTGAATAATTTTTCTGACAAGTTCCTGTCTTACCCGCCATAGAAAAATTTTCAGAATACAACCCATGCGCTGTACCATGGGGTTTTTCCACCACATTTTTAAGCAGTGCTTGTAACTTTTTGACCGTTGCTGGTTTGCATATTTGAGCATTGATAACTTCCGTTTCAAAAACCTCAACGGATTGGTCAATGGCTTTGACTTCTTTCAAAAATCGGGGCTTGACCATCTTACCGTCATTGGCAATGGCGTTGTAAAAAGTTAAGGTTTGAAGTGGCGTAAAAGAAACACCATAGCCGTAGGCCATCCACTGCAAGGCAATACCACTCCAGCGATTGTTTTTAATGCGAGGATCGGGAATGATAGATTGACCCTCTCCAACCAGCGCTAAGCCCAATGAATCTCTAAGGTTCATTCGGTATAGGCCATCGACAAAAAGAGATGGGTTTTTCTTGTATGCTTCGTATACAGCACTGACAACTCCAGTGTTGGAGGAGACTTCAAAAGCTTCAGCAACAGAAATTTTTCCATAGCCTCCTTTCTTTGAATCACGGACTTTGTTTCCGTAAAAAGAAAGAACACCATCTTTGGTGTCTACAATTGAAGTTGTGTCAATTTTTTGATCTTCCAAAGCCACAGCAAGTGCCATCAACTTAAATGTTGAACCAGGCTCGTGTGATTCCCCAATGGCATAATTAAGACGCTCATAATAATTGCCCTCAAGGTTTCTACCGAGATTGGAAATGGCTCTAATCTCCCCTGTTTTGGTTTCCATGACCACCACAGATCCGTGGTCTGCTTTATAGATTTCTAACTGCTCCAAAAGCGCATGGTGTGCAATGTCTTGAATATTGACGTCAATAGTGGTATATACATCATAACCGTCTTTGGGCTCCGTTTGATTAAAATCGTCAATGGGTTTCCACTGTCCTTTTCCTATGCTTTGTTTGAGGCGTTTTCCGTTTACGCCCCGCAAGTATTTTTCACCAAAAGCACCATCAATACCAACTCGGGTTATATAGCCTTGGGTGTCCATTCTTTCATAGCCAATGGAGCGCTGCGCAATCCCTCCCAGTGGGTAATCGCGCTTTGTTTTTTGCTCCACAATGAGCCCGCCTCTAAAACTGCCCAATTTCAACAAAGGAAATGATCTAAAACGCAAATAATCGGAGTAATCTAAATTGCTCGCCAGTAAGAAATAACGGTTTTTATTTTCGCGGGCTTTTCGGAGTTGTTTTTGTAATTCACTCTTAGAACTTTTATTAAAGTTGGACAGAGAATCACAAAGCCCACCCAAAAACATTTCAAAATTTTGAGTTGTTGAAGTGACCAAATCAATTCGAATGTCATACTTTGGAACTGAAGTGGCCAGTAGGTTTCCATTCAAAGAATAAACATTACCCCTGTTCGCGGGTATAACAACGTCCTTCAATGTTCTTTTTTCTGCCAATGCTCTATAGGAGTCACCATTGACAAATTGTATTTTAGTCAAATTGTATACCACCATCAATGCAAAAACAAACATACACCCGGAAATGAAGTAAAGCTTGTTGAGTATATTGGTTTGACTGTCTGACATTTAGAGTTGTTGTGTATTAGATGTGACTACTATTTTCGTAGGTGGCGTTTCTGATGGGAATACGCCCTCTTTTTTCATTAAATCTCTAATCTGAGATTCCATCTTTAAGCCCATAAGCTGGGTTCTTTTTTCTACATATTGGGAGCGAAGGGCTTTGACGTCTTCTTGGAGCTTGGCGATGTAATGTACCTTGCTATCAGCACTGTGGGAACTGGCAATCGTGATTAAGGCCAAGGAAGAAAAGAAAAGAATGAGCCGCCACTTTTTGTAGGCGCCGTCACTGACAAGCTGTGTTCCCCTTAGTATGCCGTATATCGTTTCTTTCATTTATTTACCGATAGTTTTTGAGCTATCCTCAGTTTAGCGCTGCGCGCTCTGTTATTTATTTTAATTTCACTTTGTGTAGGAACCATTAGTTTTCCTATTTTTTTTAATGGAACATCAAAATTTCCAAAGACATCTCTTTGTGGCTCCCCCTCAAACATGCCATTTCTTATAAATCTTTTTACCAAGCGGTCCTCCAGCGAGTGATAGGAAATAACACTCAATCTTCCACCCCCTTTTAACACATCTTTTGCATCCAGTAAAAAGGATTTCAACACCTCTAATTCGTTGTTGACTTCAATGCGAATGGCCTGATAAATTTGAGCCAAAACCTTATTGTGCTTTCCCCGGGGCAAATACTTACCCAAAAGCGCTTTTAATTGAAAAGTCGTCTCAATGGGGGCTTTGCTTCGCGCCGCTACAATGGTCCTGGCCAAGGCTGGAGCCGATCTCAATTCTCCGTAATTTTTAAACAAACGCCTTAATTCCTCCTCCTCGTAATGGTTGATCACCGATTTGGCTGAAAGAGAGTCTTCTTGATTCATTCTCATGTCTAAAGGGGCATCAAAACGAACAGAGAAGCCTCGCTCTGGAGCATCAAACTGATAAGACGAAACGCCAAAATCAGCTAAAATCCCATCGACAGAATGGATTCCATAAAACTTTAAAAAGCGTTTCAAGTGCTTAAAATTTTCTTGAATTAATAGAAATCTTGAATCCTCAACAGTATTTAAAAGAGCGTCTTTGTCTTGATCAAATGCAATCAATTTCCCACCGGGTCCCATACGTCGTAAAATCTCTCTACTATGACCACCACCCCCAAAAGTTACATCGACATAAACCCCATTATTCTTTATTTCCAAACCATCAACAGCTTCCTTGAGCAGTACAGGGTTATGATAATCCATCGGCATTATCTTGACCCATGACCTCTTCCGCCAAGTCTGCAAAATCACTTGCGGCATCATCAATGGCTTTCTCGTATAGGGTTTTATCCCAAATCTCTACTATACTGACCGCAGAGGACACGACAATTTCTTTTTCAATTTTTGCAAACCCAAGCAAGTCTTTGGGGATCAATAAACGTCCTGAGGCATCTAAGTCTACTACTTTTACTCCGGCTGTAAACCTTCGGATGAAGTCGTTATTCTTTTTCTTAAAGCGGTTGAGTTTATTGACTTTTTGCATCAAAGCTTCCCATTCTTGCGCTGGGTAGAGCTCAATACATGGCTGAAATACGGCGCGCTTCAGCACAAATCCATTTCCCATGGAACCTGCCAACTGCTTTTTCAAAGCCACAGGGAGCATCAAACGCCCTTTAATATCGGCCTTGCACTCATATGTTCCAGTCAGTGTATTCATCAGATTCTACAAATAATAGGATTTGTTATTCCAAATTTAGAAAATAATTACCACTTTTTACCACTTTTTACCACATTGTTAATAAATTTCTATTAAATGCAATATA
>PBQM01000045.1 GCA_002725015.1 Flavobacteriaceae bacterium
AAAGATGCCAACCACAGATTATTGGTTTTTAATGGAATATAACGACTTTAATACAGGTGAGCCAAGACAACTCAGAAGCCATTTTGCACTTAAGCGTTAGTTTAAATTGCTCATGATTGTTACAATACTTCGAATATTAGCCGTTTGTGGTATTAATCTAACGCAAAATTTATATATTTGAAAGGTACACGAAATAGTTTAAAGAGATTCAACTCAGACATGGTGTTGTTGATGACCGTTTCAATCGTTTATCACTAACTAACTATGGTCACAGTTTTAAAATCTAATTTCATGTCGACAGTTCTTGAGTATTAAGGAAATTTTAAGTAAAGTTACCTCAAAAGATAGGATAAAATGAAATTAACCAAAAAAATTATCTTAGTAATATTTGTGAATTTTTGTGTTCAAGGGCTTTTTGCTCAAGAAGGACTCCCAATTTACTCAGATTATCTAACGGACAATTATTATCTCATTCACCCCTCAATGGCAGGGGTTGCTAACTGTAATAAAGCGCGTTTAACAGTTCGGCAGCAATGGATGGGACAAGAGAACGCTCCTAGTTTACAAACCTTCAGTGTCAATGGACGGGTTGGGGATTCTCAATCGGCCTATGGTGCTATTGTTTTCAATGACCAGAATGGGTACCACTCGCAAACAGGCGCCTATTTGACATATGCACATCATTTGATGTTTTCTAGAAGTACTATTGATCTCAATATGTTGTCATTTGGATTGAGTGCAGGAGTGATTCAGTACAAACTTGACGAAACGGCATTTTTTGAGTTTGATCCAATTATTGCAGGAATCGAACAAAGTGCCACTGATTTTAACGTTGACTTTGGGTTTTCTTATCACTTTATAAATTTTTATGCGCATGCAACCATCAAAAATCTTCTTAAAAATGAAGGAGTTAATATCAATGAGCAGGGCGTTGCATTTGACAATTTAACAAATTATCTTTTTTCTGCGGGTCATGTGTTTTCAAAGTATGGCAGTGATTGGAGTTTTGAACCCTCAATTTTATTTTCATATAAGGATGCTACCGAAGAATCTTTTATGGATTTCAATATCAAAGCCTATAGAGATTTTGATTTTGGAAGCCTTTATGCTGGACTCTCATACCGTAGAAGTTTTGACGGAGCAGAATTTACGAATGGCAATTCTATTAGCAGTCAAAAACTTCAATATATTACGCCTCTGCTAGGAATCGAATACAACAATTTTATGTTTGCTTATACCTATTCTTACCAATCTAACTCCATTGTACTGGATAATGGCGGATACCACCAGCTAACCCTTGGTTTCAACTTTGGTTGCCGCAAGGAAAGGTACGATTGCCAATGTCCTAGCGTTAATTAGAACTCAATAAGTTTTATTGATACTTGTGGGTTTCCAGCCCATCAAATTTGCCATCGTTTCCACAGATCCGTTGGTATAAAAGTTGTGGATTCCTTTTTTATCTAAGTTGTTTTGAAGTGCCTTTTTTTTAAGAATGAATTGGGTATGTCGCGCCACAGCCAATCCCGAGTCAATAATGCGTATATCTTTTGGAAGTAGTTCTCTCAAAATGGGGATTAGAAAGTGGTAATGTGTACACCCCAACACCAAACAATCAATAGGACTGTCTAGCACAGGTTTTAAGGACTCCATAAGCAGTTTCCTCATTTCCTGTGAGTGAAGCTTTCCCGACTCAATAAGTTCTACGATTCCTTTTCCTTCTATTTCAAGCATCGTCTTATTTTGAGTGTATTTTTTTGAAGTTTTATAAAAAAGTGCACTGCTAAGAGTGCCTTTGGTAGCCAAGACTCCAATTTTATTGGTATTTGTTGCCAATGCCGCAGGCTTTATCGCGGGTTCAATACCAATAAAAGGAACTTTGTATGTTTTTCTTAAAGAAGTAATGGCGCTGGTGGTGGCTGTGTTACAGGCTACAACAATGATTTTTGCACCCATGTCAAGAAGCTTTTCAGTATTGACTATGGAGCGCTTAATTATGGCTTCTTTTCCTTTAGGGCCATAAGGGGCATATTTAGCATCTGAAATATACGCTGTTGACTCCCTGGGCATTAAAAGGCTTATCTCTTTCCATATTGAAAGGCCTCCAGCGCCGGAATCAAAAATACCAATGGGTTTTGCACTCATGTCTTTACAAAAATAAAAAAGCTGCTCTTATGGAGCAGCTATATAAAATTATTTTTAGTATAATATTAAAATCCCAACTCAGATTTAACATCCGCTAATAAATCTTTTCCATTGGCCATGATAACACCTTGTCCTTGAGAAGAGTCAAGAACATAGTCAAACCCTTGACCATTTCCAACCTTTAAAATAGCATCTTTAGCCTTTTCGGTAATGGGTCTTAAAAGTTCAATTTCTTTTTTTTGTAAATCTTGTTGCGCTTGCGCTTGGTACTGTCGTATACTTTGCTCCATACTTTGTACTTCTTGCAGTCTCTTGCCGTTTTCTTCATCGGTTTTGGTAGAAGATTCCGCATCGTATTGCTTTATTTTACTTTGCAGCTCTGTTGCCATGGCCTGAATATCTGTTTCATAGGTCTTTGCTAATTTCTCAAGTTCAGACTTAGCACTCATCATTTCTGGCATGGATTCAACTAATTCTTGGGTATTAATATGAGCTACTTTAGATTGTGCATGGGCAGAAAGGCTGCTTAAAAAAACACATATTACGGCTAAAATTAGATTTTTTAAATGTTTCATTTTTAATTGTAATTAAAAGTTATTTTCTGTTATTCTTAATGCTATCTCGTTTGCGTTTAATCGCTTCAAGTTTTGATTTTCGTTCGGCTAAAATACGTTTTTTCTTTTCTTCTAAGGCCTTTTTTCTTGCTTCTCTGTCACTTAAAGGTTTCGTTTCTTCTAGTTCAGAAATATTTTCTTTTCCGTCCGAGATTTTTATGGATTCTTTTTTTGATTTCTCTAGAGGGACTTTATTTAACTCAAGATTTTCAATCGTGTTTTTTTCAGTTTCGGGGAGGGATCGCTCATTTACTTTTAACCCGCGCGCTTTTTCTCGTTCTTGTTTAATCATGCGCTTTTTTTCTTCTAGTTCTAATTTGCGCGCTTCTCCATCATTTAAAACTGTTTTATCTTCATTCTTGACTTCAACTTCTTCCAATTGATTTTCTGTGACAGTATTTTCTTTTGTCTTTTTCAATCTAGCTTTTTCACGCTCCTCTTTGATCTTTTGTTTTTTTGCTTCAATTTCGTCTCTTCTTGCTTGTCTTTTTGCTTCAAGATCAGCTTTCCGTTTTGCCAGTAATTCTTCACGCTTTGCATTGCGCTCATCAATTAATTTCTGTCGTTCGTCACGTTCACTTTTAATTTCAACAATGGTTTCTTCTTCTTCCGCTGCTTTGCGCTCTTTTCGTGACTGCGGTTGCTCACGCTTAGAAGCTCTATTAATGGTCCGCAGCACTTGCTCACTGATGTCGTATCGATCGGCAGAGTAAAGCATTACGACGTCTGCGGATTTGTCAAATATAAAATCATATTTTTTAGTTGTTGCAATTTCTTGTACCGCTGTAAATATTTGATCCTGTAAGGGTTGCATAAGCTGAGACTTTTGTATCATCAAATCACCTTCTGGACCAAAACGCTTTTGTTGATAGCCAATAATCTCATTCTCAACAATTTGATGTTCTTCTTCGCGCTCTTTAATGAGTTCGTCAGTTAATAAAACACGCTCGTTGTTTAGCTGTTTTTTAAGCGTTTCTAATGCTGCAAGTCTCTTGTCTATTTGCGATTTCCACTCTTGGGCTTTTGCGTTTAATTGATTTTGAGCTGCTTGGTATTCGTCTATATTTTGTAAAATGTATTCAGTGTCAATATAGCCGATTCTAACCCCTCTTTGACCGTGACAAAGCGTCGCTAAAAAAAGGAATATAAAGATTGTAAAACGCTTTATTTCTAAAGCCTCCAAAAAGGAGCGTTTGATAGTCTTCATTGAATAAATAATTACATCTTTAAAAATGAGTTTCTAAAATAACGAAATAAATTTCAAAATCGTATGAATTTATGGATTCAAATCAATTGTGTCTTAAAAATTAAAATTGTTGGCCCAAAACAAAATGTGTTTGCCATCCACTTTTTGCAGTCTCGCCAGGGATGGGGTCAAAACCATGTCCAAAATCAATTCCCAACAAACCAAAAGCTGGCATAAAGAGGCGTATGCCAATTCCAGCAGAGCGTTTGATATTAAAAGGGTCAAAATCTCTAAAACTATTGAAGGAGGTACCACCCTCCAAAAATGTCATTGCAAATATTTTAGTTTGCCCTTTGAGGGTAATCGGATGTCTTAATTCTAGGGAAAACTTATTGTAAATACTTTCACCATCGTTGTTTGAAAGGGATTGATTGGGATATCCACGAAGCGGAATTGCTTCCCGACCATCCAATCGACTGAACTGTTGCATTCCATCACCTCCCAAGAAGAACCTCTCAAAAGGAATCACCCCACGATCGTTGTTGTAAGCGCCTAAAAAACCAAATTCAAAACGCGGTCTCAACACCAAATTTCCTTTTATTTTGGTAAACCAGTCTCCAGAAAATTTTATTTTGTAGAATTCTAACCATTTGTAACGCTCTTGGTCTATCTCAGTAATTCTTTGACTGGCCTCATTAAGTTCTATGACATCATTGTCATCGGTGCTTGTAATTAATTCATCTATGCGCCTCACCTTTGCTTCGCGCTCTTCTTTTAGTGCTTTGTAATCAACACCATTGACAGCAGAGTATGGAAAAGTAAGCTTTGCAGACAAACTAAAGTTTGAGCCTCCGATTGGATAAATTGGGTCGTTAAAGGTGTTGTTTCTGCTGAGGCCAATGGTGTAAGATAAGTTTCTAGAACTTCCATCACCAAATGTAAACAGTCCAGTATTGTAATTATTTAAATCGTAAAATTGGTATTGTAGACTTTGTGACAATACAAAGTAATCGTCTGGGACATTTAACTTTTTGGCAATTCCCACAGTAATCCCTGTGATATTAAAGCTTCGGTTCTTGTCCGCCGAACGAGTGATTCTGTTGTACAAATATTGTTTGGTTTGGGAAATGGAGGTTGAAAACTGAACTGGTTTTTTCCCCCCAAGCCAAGGCTCAGAAAATGAAAAGCTATAGGTTTGAAAAAAGCGACTGGTTTGAAGTCTTAAAGCAAGACTTTGTCCGTCTCCTCTTGGGACTGGCTTCCAGGCTTCACCATTGAAAATATTTTTAATAGAAAAATTGTTAAATGAAGCTCCCACAGTTCCCATAAAACCACCCCCGCCATATCCACCTTGTAATTGGAATTGCCCAGTCCCTTTTTCTACCACGGTATATTCGACATCAAGTGTCCCGTCATTGGGGTTGACATTTTTTAAATCTGGTGAAATTTCTTGAGCATCAAAATAGCCAAGCTGACCCAGCTCGCGGATGGTTCTCACAACATTAGTCTTACTGTACAATTGACCAGGACGGGTTCGAAGTTCTCTAAAAACAACATGGTCATTGGTAGCGTCATTTCCCTTGACGGAAACGTTTTTAAAATAGGCAGGTTTCCCTTCAGTGACTCGGATTTCCATATCAATTACATTGCCATCAGCGCTGACTTCTACAGGGGTGATTGTTGAAAATAAATAGCCATTATTTTGATATAAATTGGTAAGATCAAATGCATCTGGATCAGAGTTGTCTGCGATTCGCTTTTCAAGTTCAACGCCATTGTAAGTATCTCCCTTTTTTATTTTTAGGACTTGATTTAATTGCTTGTCGCTGTATATAGTATTGCCTAGAAAATTGATGGTCCCATAAGTGTATTTTTCACCCTCTTCAACAGCAATTTTAAGTGAAATATCACCGTTTTTATCAATTGTCAAGGAATCGGAAATAATTCGTGCATCTCTATAGCCTTTTTCTTTGAGTTTGTCAACAACAGCTGCCAAGTCTTCTTTATAATCAGCCTCAATGTACTTCGACCGTTTGACAACGCGTATTAGATTTTTCTTTTTGGTGTTTTTCATCGCTTTTAACAGCCTTCGTTTGCTCACTTTTTCATTGCCAGAAAATTCAATTTTATTCACTTTTACTTTGTCCCCTCGGTCAATACGAACCGTCATATTAACTCTGGATTTCTTAACGGAGTCAATTACTTTTTCAACGCTTACGATTGTCCTGGCTTTTAAAAACCCCTCTTTTCGGTATTTACTCTCAAGATAGTTTTTGGTCGTTGTGATTAAGTTCTCCGTTACTTTGACTCCACGATTGAGTTTGTTTTCTTCAATAACCTCACTAATCTTACCCTTTTTAATTCCCAAAACTTTAACTTCATTTAGTTCTGGCAGGTCATCTAATTGTATTTGAAGGGACAGTTGTGAGCCCTCAGTTTTAGTAATATAAACGTCAATATTGTTAAACAAGTTAGAGTCCCATAATTTTTTTATGGCCGTACTGATTTTAACTCCACCAGGGATTGTGACAACATCTCCCTTTTTGAGTCCAGAGTAAGTCACAATGGTCTCAGCGCTGTAAATGGTCTCGCCTTTTATTGAAATATCCGCAATGGTATAATCAATTCTTTTGGAGGGGTCCAATGTTTGTCCTTGCAGCGCGATGCTGACAAACAGCAAGCAGGCGGTGATAAGGGCTTGGCGGAGATTGTATTTAGTTAAGTTGTTCACTTGTTTTTCCAAATCTTCTTTCTCTTTTCTGGTAATTGGCGATAGCTTCATACAAATGTTGGTCTGTAAAATCTGGCCAAAAAACATCTGTAAAATACAATTCGGCGTAAGCAATTTGCCACAAAAGAAAATTACTTATTCGTTGTTCACCACTGGTTCGGATCAATAAATCAACGTCTGGTAAATTTCGGCTGTAAAGATGCTCATTTATTACCGTTTCATCAATTTTTTCGATAGAAATTATATTTTTTTTAATTTTCTGAGCGATTTCTCTCATACAATGGGTCAATTCATCTCTAGAACCATAGTTCAAGGCCAGATTGAGTGTCATCGTAGAATTAGACTTAGTCGCTTCCATTACCTGGGTTAACTCTTGAAACACTTTTGGAGGCATAGAGCTGATATCCCCCAGTGCCTGAAGCCTGATATTGTTTTTTTGAAGTGTGTCTATTTCCTTTTTTAATGACGAAATTAACAGTCGCATAAGAGTTTTGACTTCTAATTTCGGCCGGTTCCAGTTTTCAGTAGAAAACGCATAAAGTGTTAGGTGTTCAATACCGAGTTTTACACATGTTTCTACGGCTGTTCGGACCGCTTTGGTACCATTTTCATGGCCAAATACCCGAAGTTTGCCGCGGCCTTTAGCCCAGCGACCGTTTCCATCCATGATAATGGCAATATGTCTAGGCAAGGGTTGATGTTTAATACGTTCTTCTAAATTCATTTTAATAGCTGCAAAAACAAGGATTTTTTCCAAAGGTATAAGTTAGTGTAAATCCACTAAAAACATACCAATCATTATTGTTATAGTTTCCAAACTTTAAAAAACTCAGGGCTTCAGAATTTGGCAAACTCCCATCAATTTGGTCAGAAAAAGTATAGCGAGCTGCAATTTCCGTTCCAAAAATTAAATGGTTGGTAAGGGTCACTTTAAGACCAAGGGCAAGGGGAATTCCAAAGGCATTACTCCGATTGTTTTCACTTTTTAAGGCCCCATTTTCAAAATAAAAATTGGGGTAATTTAAAAGGCTTATTCCCGTAAAAATATAAGGGCTAAAGTTAAATTTTTCAGAATGTAAATCAAAATCTAGAAATGTAAACTCCATGCCCAAGGACAGGTCAAGAACTTTGGCGTTAAAAAAATAGCCTCTTTGCTCTCTTCGGGGATCGCTAGACTTCCTATCGTCTGCAGACAGTGTGGTGTATAGCAGGCTGGCCCTGTAAGAATGCCTCGGGCTTCTATTCCAGCGCAAAAGCCCTCCGATGGCCATTTTTTCAGGGGCTACAAATGTGGTTGCACCCACATCACCAATAAAATTAGATCCCCCTCCAAAAACCCCGATCTCGTATATTTGAGCTGTACACAAGTAGACGTTTAACAAGAAAACAAACGAGAAATAAATTCTTTTCATGACTTTCGAATGAGTGCAAATATAACAAAATTGAAGCCGCTTCAGCGGCAAACACCCTCTTGAGATAAAACAAAAAAAATAATGAAATATTGTTTAATTTCTTTGGTCAATGCCCCAAAGTAACTTCTTGCGAAGTGTTTCGATAAAGCTGCCCCCCTTAAGTTCTATCATTTGAATGTGATAGGGAGCCTTTTCAATTGTGAGTTCAATTGAATTATTGAGAGAGATAATGCTAGAATCCAAAGACAATAAAAATTCATTTTCTCGGCCGCTGAGTTTTAATTTGATTTTGTGTTTGGCAGAAATAACCAAGGGCCGCGCACTCAGATTGTGAGGTGCAATGGGTGTTAGCACCAAGCTGTCTGACTCTGGCATGATTACTGGGCCGCCACAGCTCAACGAATATCCTGTGGAGCCCGTGGGAGTTGAAATTATCAATCCATCAGCCCAATAAGACGTTAAGTATGCATCGTCCAACCAAGTTTTTATACTGATCATTGAAGTCGTATTTTTTCTGCTGACGGCAATTTCATTTAAGGCAAAATCCAAATCTAAATCAGCCGATTTACCATCTGTTTTTATTGTTAAAACACTGCGCTTGGAAATGCGATAGTCGCCATCAAAAATTTGGTTTAGTGCACTTTCTATTGCATTGGTTTTGATCGTTGATAGAAACCCGAGGTGCCCAGTATTGATTCCAACAATAGGAATGTCCAAGCTTTTGACTTGAGTTATGGCCCTAAGAATTGTACCATCCCCACCTATACTGATCATTAAATCAAAAGAGTTGTCCAGTTCACTGTAGGTTTGAAATCCATAATTTTGAATTTCAATGGGCGAAAGATTTAAAATAGAACGGTTAAAATTTGATTCAAAAAAAACAGCTGTCTTTTTTTTACTCAAGTACGCTGATAAAATCAAAAGTGTAGATTTTGATCGTTCATTGTATTCTGTACCGTAGATTGCTATTTTCATTGTGGTAAATTTACAAATTTAAATAACGGTCTAAATATGAAGAGCGCTCTTTCAATGTTTTTACAAAGGTATCATCCTCATGACCCGAAACTATATTGTAGCCATACCTTCTAAAACTTTCAAAAACAGCACTCAAGCCAGTATTTTGTGTCTTTATGGTAATTTGTGCCGCTCCGTTATTGAGATTGGAAATAAATACTCCTAGCAATTTAACATTGTTAGATTCTAAAATTTGACATATTTCGCTAAAAGAGTAGTCATTTTGTGATTTTTCGACAATAATAATACCCCCAGCTTCTGAGAAAAATGGCGTTTTATTGAACATTGAAATAATGTCTACCATTTGATAATACCCTAAGTAATTGTTATTAGCATCGAGAACGGGGATAATATTGGAGTCGTTAGCGGCAAAGCGGTCTAGGACGTCTAGCCACAATGTATTATCTCTTACAAAAAACCCTTCAATAGCATAGAGAATATCACTCACTTTTTGATTGGCTTCAAAACAGTATACATCCGTTTCGGACAAACAGCCCAAATAGATGCCGTCTTTTTGGATGGGAACATGAGAATAGGTCAACTGATTAAAGACTTCTTGCAGTTCTGCAACAGGCGTTTCAACTTCGAATGGTTGAATGTCATTGATGATAAATTGATTTAGTGGCATAACGGGCTTTATATCTCAATGCAAATTAATTAAAAATTACAGACTATAAGCGCAGTACTTTGTATTTTTGCGAATAAATTGCGAATTCATGACAAAACTCAGTGTAAATATTAATAAAATTGCAACCCTAAGAAATGCTAGAGGTGGGGATATTCCCAATGTAGTTCAGTTTGCAAAGGATATTCAAGAGTTTGGAGCCCAAGGTGTAACCATTCATCCCAGGCCTGACCAGCGCCACATTCGCTATCGGGACGCCTATGATTTAAAACCTGAAATTTACACCGAATACAATATTGAAGGAAATCCCATTGCCAAATTTATAGAACTCATTCTTGAAATAAAACCCACCCAAGTCACTTTGGTTCCAGATGCTGTTGAAGCCATTACCAGCAATGCTGGTTGGGACTGTATCAAGCACCAATCTTTTCTTTCAGAAATCATTTTAGAATTTAAAAATAACGGCATTCGAACCGCAGTTTTTTTAGATCCAAATCCAAATCAGCTGGAGGCCGCAAAGGCCACAGGGGCAGACAGAATTGAGTTGTATACCGAAGCCTTCGCTCGTGAATATGCCCTTGG
>PBQM01000046.1 GCA_002725015.1 Flavobacteriaceae bacterium
CCTTGATAATTAATTTCATCGTAAATTACACTGCTATCGGTCACAACATAAACAGCGTCAAACAATCCGGTTTTAAGCGTTGCTTGGTAAGTTCTACTTATAACAGTTGCCCCACAGAGGTCTTGCATGAGTTTTCCAGGAAATCTACTGGCGCTGTAACGCGCCGGAATCATCGCAATGATCTTCATCAAACTTGAATTTAATTTCTAAAAATACAGATTTTTTCTATAGAAATAAATTAAAGAACCGTTAATCGTTTAGGATTCAAAAAATGCATCATTAAATCCAATGAGATAAAGTTTTTCTTTGGCTCTTGTTACCGCTGTATACAGCCACCTTAAATAATCTAAATCGATCCCATTTGGTAGATAAGGTTGCTCTACAAATACGCTGTGCCATTGCCCCCCTTGAGATTTATGGCATGTGATGGCATATGAAAACTTAACCTGTAATGCATTGAGATATTTATTTTTTTTGACAGCTAAAAATTTTTTATAACCAGAAGCTTCATTTTCATAGTCTTTGAGTACTTCTTGGTACAAAGCATTGGCTTCTTCATAGGGCAAAGATGGGGTTTCTAAAGCAATGGTATCCAACATTAAAACGGTTTCAAAAGGTTTCATTTTGGGATAATCTACCAATCTAATTTTAACTTCTGCAAATCGAAACCCATAAAGTTCTTTGATGCTAAAAACTTCTAAAACTTCAATGATATCGCCATTGGCAATAAATCCAGCTTCACTTGAGGGCTTGAGCCAAAAATAATTATTTCTTACAATCATCATAAAGTCTCCAGCGGTTAATTCGTACTCATTGAACAGTATCCGAGAACGAATTTGTGCATTGTATAAATTGGCCCTCTTGTTGGATCTCACAATTAGAGCGGTTTCTTCATTTCCAAACTGTGAATAGGCGTCGTTTATAGCGTCCATAATATCGTGACCATCAATCAAGCGGATAATATCTGCAAACCCCTCAATCTTAAATTCAAAAGCATCAAAAAATTGATTGGAAATGGCTTCTCTCAATTGTGTGGCGTTAAACAAAACCCCAGAATCTTGGTTTTGGCGTACAACTTCATCCAATTCAATGCTGGAAACATTTTTATTGTAGTTGAGTTCAAGTTTAGAAACATTTAAAGCGGGGCTTAAATCTAAATTAACGGGGGGTAATTGAGCAGTATCGCCAATCAGTAACAAGCGACACTGTTGTCCAGAATAAACAAATTGAATCAGATCGTCAAGAAGAGCTCCGCTACCAAACAAACGCGATTGATTTGAAACGTCAGAAATCATAGAGGCCTCATCAACAATAAACAAGGTGTTTTTATGCTTATTAGGGCCTAAAACAAAGGACATTTTACCATTTTTTTCAGCCCGCGGTACATATATTTTTTTGTGAATGGTAAAGGCCTCTTTGGCTGCATAGCTTGAAATAACTTTCGCAGCTCTCCCAGTGGGAGCCAACAATATGGCGCTTTTTTTTGCCTTCCATAAATTTTTTACAATGCTGCCAACGATGGTTGTTTTTCCTGTTCCAGCAAAGCCCTTTAAAAGAAATAAATCTTGTTTGCTGGATTCAAAAATAAATTTAGAAAGTCGTTCCAAACTAACAGCTTGTTTCGAAGTTGGTGAAAAAGGAAAACCAGATTCCAACAAACGATAAAATTCAGATGCAGTCATTAAATAAAAAAGGTGAAAATAGTTTATTCAAATATAAGAATCATTTTTGGGCACTATGACTTTATTGAATAAAAAAAATTGTAGATTTGTGATGTCACAATTATCAAATTATAACATGGTCATCATCTCTATTATCGCCGTCATCCTGCTAACAGTACTAATTGTTTGGCTGATTGATAAATACATTCCAAAAAAATACAAGTCTTTGATACTCACTGGTCTTTGGGCCCTAATCATCTTTCTTGGATACATCACATTTATGTCTATTTACGGTGAAATCCAGTTCAACCAAGAAAAGGAGAAACGCTATAAGATTGTGATTGAAAATCTAAAAGACATTCGCGATTCTCAACTCGCTCACAAAACCGTTACTGGAAAATTTCAAAACAATTGGGACTCCCTTGTAAAATTTATAGAAACTGAAAAATTTACAATCACCCAACGCCGAGATTCCACAGTGATTGACAAAGTCTTAACCAGCCGTTATGGCGTTGACACTACCAAGGATATTGTGATTGTTGATACCCTCGGATTCGTTGCTGTGATCGACTCGCTTTTTGGAATCGATACGCGCTACAAAACCATGATGAATGTCCCCGTTGGAAAAGCTGGTGAAACTTTTAAATTAGAAACCGGATACATCCCTCAAAATGGTCAGAACATGGCTGTTTTTGAAGTTTCAGTCGATAAATCCATACTGTTGTACGACCAGGATGAAAATCTTGTCAAAAAGGAAAAAGATGTGGCTTCTGTTGAAGGTGTCAACGGTCCATCTTTGAGAGTGGGTTCTATGGACGAAGTAAACACCAATGGAAACTGGCCTAAGAATTATTCAAGCGAACAATAACATATCAGATAAAAATTTGGTTTTGTCCATTCAAGCTGGCTTGAGTGGACTTTCTTTTTTTGTACTAGACAGGTTTTCAGAGATTATTGTTGATGTTATTGTAGAAAACTTTAGTAAACAACAAACTCCAGATCAGCTGTTAAAAGCTGTAAAAACTGCTTTTAATCGCAATGACAGCTTGCAACAATCGTTTTCAAAAGTTCAGATCATTCACGACAATGAAATGCAAACATTGGTTCCCTCAGCACTTTTTGAGGAAGCCCATTTATCGGACTATCTAAAATACAATACAAAAATTTTTAAAACCGATTTTATCACTTACGATGTCATTCAGAACAAGGACGCCATGTTGGTTTACATTCCATTTGTAAATATAAACAACTATATTTTTGAGCGCTTCGGAAGTTTTGAATACAAACACAGTGCTACCGTTCTGATCGATAAAATCCTGCAGCTTGAAAAAAATAACAATCAAAAAAAGCTATATATTAATATTCAGCAGACTCATTTTGAGCTGATTGCAATTGATGGAAATTCATTTCAACTCTTCAATCGTTTTGAATACAATACTAGAGAGGATTTTATTTACTATATACTCTTTACAGCAGAACAGTTGGATTTTAATCCAGAAAATTTCAAATGCATTCTTATGGGTGCTGTTGAAGACAATGACGAGTTGTTTAGCATTGCCTATAAATACATACGCCATGTATCTCTACTTCCGATTTCAAACATGCGTTACAATCAAAACAATTCGACTCAAAATTTTACGCTCCTAAACAGTTTTTAATGCGAATTATTTCAGGTTTTCATAAAGGCAGACGGTTGCGAGCTCCAAAAAAATTACCGGTCCGCCCTACCACAGATATGGCCAAAGAGGCCCTTTTTAATATTTTGGGAAACAACTATGATTTTGAAACCACAGCAGTGTTAGATTTATTTTCAGGTACTGGAAACATCAGCTATGAATTTTGTTCTCGTGGTACAACAAACATTAAATCCATTGACAGGGATCGCAGATGTATAAAATTTATAAAAGAAACGTCTGAGATTTTGAAAATGCCCATATCAGCAGTCGCAACGGACGTCTCTTCATATTTAGAGAATACAAAACAAACATTTGATTTAATTTTTGCAGATCCACCTTACGAAACAAAGCAAAATGACTTTGAAGCTTTGGTCGCTGTTGTTTTTAAAAGACAACTGCTAAATTCTGGGGGGATGTGCATTGTTGAACACTCAAAACAAACCCGCTTATCACATCTCAAAAACTTTTGCGATTTAAAAACTTATGGCGGAAACTGTTTTAGTTTTTTTAAATAAAAAAAGCAGATCTGTAAGCCGAATTCTGTACTCAAAAAGAGTCCTTATCATTTATCTATGTCTTCTGTTACCAAAAAACTTTAGCTGCCTACCCTTCAACATCGCACGTGCCGCGCTCAAGCGTTGATTTACATGGCATTGCACCGCATAGAGTTTACCTGATTTCACTACAGCTTGACCTGTACATTCTTTCTGTTGCACTTTTCCTAATCTCGCGATTGATGGCCATTAACCATTATGCTGCACTCTGGTGTTCGGACTTTCCTCCCTTCGTAAAACGAACAGTGATAAGGCGATCTGCTTTGTGGCAAAAATACATAAATTGTTGATAACTACTCATTATTTAGTAGAATGTAATGGAATGATTTAGCGGTTGAATATTTAAATTTGTAGGCCATGGATAACTTTGTCGTATCTGCATTAAAATACAGGCCACAGACCTTTAAAGATGTTGTTGGCCAATCTGCTATTACCACCACTCTTGAGAAAGCCATTGAAAACAATCATCTTGCGCAGGCCCTGCTTTTCACTGGTCCGCGTGGGGTCGGAAAAACAAGCTGTGCGCGAATCCTAGCAAAATTGATAAACAGCAAAGGCAGTGTTGAGACCAATGAAGACTATGCCTTTAATATATTTGAATTGGATGCAGCATCGAACAATTCAGTAGATGACATTCGCAACTTGACGGATCAAGTGAGAATCCCTCCCCAAGTAGGCAGCTACAAGGTTTATATTATTGACGAAGTTCATATGCTTTCAACCAATGCCTTCAATGCTTTTTTAAAAACCTTAGAAGAACCTCCAAAACATTGTATTTTTATACTGGCCACTACAGAGAAACACAAAATTATCCCAACCATATTGTCTCGCTGTCAAATTTTTGACTTCAAAAGAATTACAGTCTCTGATGCAAAAAATTACCTTAAACTTATTGCCAAAGAGCAAGGGATCGACGCCGACGAAGACGCCCTGCATATCATTGCTCAAAAATCAGATGGCGCCATGCGCGACGCCTTGTCAATTTTTGACCGAGTTGTAAGTTTTTCTGGAGATAAACTCACACGCAAAGCCGTGTCAGAAAACCTTAATGTATTGGACCATGACGTCTTTTTTGAAGCGACAGATCTAATTTTAAACAATCAAATACCAGCACTGCTTTTATTGTTTGACAGCATACTCAACAAGGGATTTGAAGGCCAGCATTTTATTACTGGGCTCGCCTCCCACTTTAGAGATCTCTTTGTCGCCCTCACCCCCGAAACTTTATCTTTATTAGAAAGCAGCAATGCAGTCAACGAAAAGTACAAGGTTCAAGCTTCCAAAACAGATTCGAATTTCTTGAGCAATGCATTGGCTTTGGCTAATGAATGTGACTTGAACTACAGAGGCAGTCGGAATCAGCGTTTGCTTGTAGAACTCTGTTTAATGAAACTCGCCTCTGTCAATTTTGACGGAGAAAAAAAAAAGACCTCTGAGTTTATAATTCCTGCAGCACATTTCAATCGCAACACAGAAACGACGACATCTGCCAAAGTTCAAGCAGCGGAAACCTCTGATAAATCCCATCCTTCAAAGCTGTCCAAAGAAAATTTAAATGGTCCTGATACAGACAAGACGGAGAGCGTTGTTGAAAATCCCATAAAGCCTGCTGTTGCTATTTCACAACGACAGGCGTCAGGACTTTCATTGAAAAGTATCCAGCGCAAAAAAGACCATCAAATCAAAAAAATGGAGGTTACAGTGGATCGCAGTGAATTGCCAAAAGATGTCTTTTCCCAAGAACAATTGATTGCGTCTTGGGACGCGTTTGTGAGTGCTTTAGAGGATAAAGGGCGTCACAACCTGGCGGCCATACTCAAAATTGATGTCCCTAAAATTAAAGATGAGACCTTGATCGCTTTGGAATTTCCAAATTCAACCAATAAAATTGAAGTGGAACGACAAAAAGTTGAACTTTTACAATTTATACGGAAGGAATTAAATAATTTTGATATTGAGCTAGACATCACAGTCAATGAAACCATGGACAAACAATTTGCCTATACAGCCGTTGAAAAGTATGCAAAACTCAAAGAAAAAAACCCCGCCATTGAAAGTTTAAAAAAATCTTTCAATTTAGAAATTTAAAATATGCTAGGCCTGAAACTTCCCACAGATCCACGCTGGGTCAATATCGCAGAGATGAATATCGATGATATTCTTACAGATCATGCTTTTTGTGAACAGAAAGCGGCCAGTACGGCAATTTCTCTTATTGTCAGTTTTCCAGAGTACAGCGATCTTGTCCAAGAAATGACAGTGCTGGTTGAAGAAGAAATAAGTCATTTTAAAATGGTCCACGATTTGATTTTAGAACGCGGATCAAAACTTGGTAGAGATCGAAAGGATGCTTATGTGGCCGCACTCTTAAAATTTTTTCCAAAAGGCGGAAGCCGAACAACTCAATTGGTGCACCGCCTTTTATATGCCGCACTCATTGAAGCCAGAAGTTGTGAACGTTTTCGCTTGCTTTCAGAAAATCTTAGAGATAAAAAGCTCGCTAAATTTTATAAGAAATTAATGATCAGTGAAGCCCATCATTACACACTTTTTTTAAATTTTGCAAGGCGTTATGGGGATCGTGAAAAAGTGGATGCAAAATGGAATGCACTCCTTGTCTTTGAAGCCGCTATTATTAGAGATTTGAGCAATACTCAAACCATCCACGGATAAAAAAACTGCGGGGTAATTTTAGAGATTTTAAGGTGATAACCGCTGTATTTTCCAACTGAAATTTTCTTGCTGTTGATAGCGGATTCTGTCGTGAAGTCGGTTGGCGCGACCCTGCCAAAATTCAATTTCAATGGGTTTTACAATAAAACCACCCCAAAATTTAGGCCTTGGAATGGACAAGTCTTTAAATTTATTCTCAAGGTTTTTTAAATTATTTTCAAGAACAGACCGATTCGCTATAACGGAACTTTGATTGGAGGCATGGGCTCCCAATTGACTGCCTCTTGGACGCGAATCAAAGTATGCATCGCTCTGTTGCTCTGAAATTTTCTCGGCGATTCCTTTTATAATCACTTGGCGCTCTGCCCCTTCCCAGTGAAAAGACAAGCATGCTTTTGGATGCTCTATCAGCGATTTTCCCTTCTCACTCTGATAATTTGTAAAGAAAATAAAACCCTCAGCCTTGTATTGCTTTAAAAGAACCACACGCGCTTTCGGAAAACCATTGGCATCTAAGCTTGAAAGTGTCATGGCATTGGTTTCTATTTCAGGGAAAAATCTGTCAATTTCAACAAACCAACGCTCAAAAAGTACAAGAGGTGAATCGGGAACATCACTTTCAAGCAAACTTCCTTTGTCATAGGATTTCCTGTAATGTCCTAAATCTTTCTCCATAAACAAATTTTTATCAAAATTAAAGAATTTGAAACTAATACAACTTTTACATTGTAAAATTTTGGATTGCAAATTTTAAACTTTTTTCAATTTAAACATCATTTCCAATGTTTTAATTTACTGGTTTGTCCGATGCCTGGATTGAAACTGTTGGTTGGATCCAATTCTCTATAAAATTTCAAAAGTGTTGGTTTGACCTTATACTCGTGACCTACGTTGTGTTCTGAGGGATATTCAGCACCACGAGAATCATAATATGCCAGTAATTCTTTTTTTAAAGCTGGAATATCAACCCCTTTTTTCACAATGTAATTTTGATGCAATACATGACAAAATAAATGGCCATAATACAACTTCATCTCAAACTTATCATCGATAGTTTTTGGCAGCGTTTCAAACCATTTTTTTTCATTTCTAGGAAAGGCAATATCCATTGAGAGTGTTCCCCCAATATTGGATTCTTTGAGTGCTGCATATCTTCCAAAAGCACTGGCCGCTGTAAATCTGTGAAGAATGGCTTTTTTCCCTTCTCTTTCTGTGCATTCAAAAAAACCACCCTCATTGCTGTCAAAGAAATTTTTAAAGTACTGTCGGGCTTCTTCAATTCCCGCATCTGACATTTCAACAATCCAATGGTGTTCGTATTTATCTCTAAAAACTTCCATTTTTTTTGGCAGATGGGGGGGGTATATTGCACTTAAGCATTGCATCAATTTATCAGACAAATAGGTCGGTAAAATTGGTATCTTTTTTGAAAGAAGATCAACACTGCGTTTAATTTTAAAAAGAGTTGGAAGAAATTTAGTACCCAACTTATCTAAAATAACAAAAGTGTCTTTGCTGTATTTTTTTGCTGCCTCGTAACAATCGCGATGGAGATAATCACCAGAAGTCGGAAGTACCTTAAATGTCGAAAGCATCTCTCGTCTTATTTTCCAAAATACATCAGGATTGTTGGTTCCTAAATAGAAGACCTGACTCTTAACAGGTTTTTTATAAGTATCTAATCTTACAGCAAATACGGCAATTTTCCCAGCGGACCCAGAGGCGTCATACAACAGCCTTGGATCAGAATTAAAGCGTGAGGGTGTGTCGGAATCAATATCTCTGACGATTTCATGGTAACGGTCATCAGAAGCGCGCTTATTTGATTTGATAAAATCTGAAGCATTGTAGTTATTAGATTGTAAATTATTTAATATTTCTTCAGGGCTTTCTCCAAGATCAATGTCTAAATCGTTGATCAGTTCTAGGGTTCCATTTTTATTGACTTTGGCATACAAAGCCATTTGAGTGTAGGCAGGTCCCCTTTGGACCAAAGACCCTCCAGAATTATTACAAATACCACCAATGATTGAGGCGCCTATAGAGGTTGAACCAATGACAGAGTGGGGTTCTCTTCCAAGAGGAGATAATTTTCTTTCTAAATCAAATAAGCTGCTTCCAGCCATGGCGACAACTTGTTTACCGTCCTGTAGCAAATGAATATCCTTTATGCGCAGGGTATTAATGATAAGTACCGGCCGATCGTAATCATTTCCAAAGGGAGAAGATCCACCAGTCAGGCCTGTATTAGCAGCCTGCATCAAGATGATAATATCATTGGAGACACAAACTTTTAAAATTTTCCATATTTCAACCAATGATCCTGGAAGCGCAACTGCCAAAGCACTGCCCGATCCATAGCGCCATCCCTTGGAATAGGGTTCTTTGTTCCATTTAGCAGTGATCAAAAAGGACTGGCCAGTGATCTGTTTTAAATCTTGTAAAATATTTGAATATCGATTGGTCATTTAAGAGTCAAGTCTCTTGGTTTTACAATTTAATTTAATTTATAAATTACTTTGATCTAAAGATATGAAAATTGAATAAGTTATTATTTTGTACAACAAATAAATAGCTTGGTATATTTTTTGATCATTATTGTTATCTTTACTGATGTTAATTAATAATTTGCGATGCAAAAACTTTTCGTTTTTATAATAACAATCTTATTGGCACAATGGGGGCACTCACAAATCGAAAATGTACAAGAATCCCTAAGGATAAAAGCCATCGAAATTGCCGAAAAAGATAAAAACACTCCCTCATTAATCAATGTTTCCCCTGTCAAAGGACTGACCAACAAAGATTTTAAAATTAGAATGGGAATTCCCCCAATTGATGGGTTTGCAAAAAAAGAAAGCGGCATAACAACGCAAAGGGATGTGGTAGATCCGACTTGGGATGTCAAACAGACTTTTAGTGAAAATCAGAAAGATGTCTCAAAATACAACAAGGATTTTTATTTAGGCGACATTAAAACAAAATCTAAATATGTTCGCATTATGTGTCGTGATCATGAATACGAAGATGGGGACCGCATTAAATTGGTGTTGAACAAAGCCATCATACACCCGAATATCACCCTTAGAAACGCTGGCTATGTCATTGATGTGAAATTATCTGAAGGGTTAAATTCATTAGAGTTTTACGCCCTTAACGAAGGCAGATCCAGTCCAAATACAGCCGAACTAAAGGTCTTAGACGAAAGTGGAAATATCATAGGATCTGGCCAATGGCTTTTAACAACAGGCTATAAAGCCCGCCTTATTGTGCTCAAGCAATAAATTAATTTACAACAGGGCTTGAAATTTCAGTATTGCTCTTAACAACAATATAGGTCGAGGTTGCATAGTAGGCACCGGTCTGTCCGCTTGTGGTACCGCCATCACTTGTCCAGTCTTCAAAATCATACTCAAATGTAAACGAGGATCCACTGTAAGCCGTTCCCAAGTTGTTTACCCGCACTGGAACTGCCATCCCAGGACACCACCCAGCTCTGTCAGGCGTCCAATTTCCTGGGGCTTGATTGTATATAGGGTTTGAGGCACATCCTATTGGCCCCATATAGTGTTGAAAACTGTTGGAACCATTTATTTTAACGTTATGAGTTCTGTAACACCATTCTGCACAAGGTCTTCCGTTAGAATCTACAGGGGTGGCATGGCCCCACCCTGAAATAACAGTTCTTAAATGTGAACTTTCAGCATTGTTTGGAATTTGAACGCTTCTGTCCAAATCTTCGCTATGGCTAACACCATAAGGCACACCGTCAATAGAATTGGCATGAAATCCTAACACCTCAGAAACTGCATAAAAGGGATAGTCTGGAGTCCCTTCTATATAATCAAATTCAAGAGAAACTAGGTCTGTTTTCGTAGTCCAATTTTCTATGTAAATCCGCAACTCTGTCGTCCCAGTTAACAATGACTTGAAGTCCGTTACGTCAAATTCTAAACCGCGATCTAACAATTGGGTTCCAACCCAGTAAGGTGTGATATATCTACCGATTTCAAACCAATTTCCACTGTCGGGATCTTTTACTTTGATATTGGCAAAACGATCCCAATCATCACAGCCTGTCGTTGGACAGTCAATTTGTAAAAACATTTTTATTTGAGATACATTGCTTAAATCCTGGTGTAAATTAAAGACTTGACTGGCCGATTGACTGTAACCACCACCAAAGCCCAATGGCTGATTTTGATAGGTCGTATAATTGTAAACGACTGGAGTCGCTATTCCAGCAAGTGTGACCTCAACATCTGTTGCAGCGACACTCTGTAATGTTACACTTCCAGAAAAGCTTCCAACCTCTAATGGTGAAAAATGCACATAAACCGTGGTCTCATCATTTACACTTTCAAGAGGGATTTGAAGATTGCTACTGAAAATTGTACCGTCCAAAGATATTTCAAAAGGACCATTTACAGTTACATCAATTGGAGCTGTAAGAAATTGACCAGAAACAATGATTCCTATTGAGTAAGAATTTGTAAAAATTGGAGTGTCACCAGAAAACACTAAATTACTTCTATTAGAGAGAATTACAGGCGAAGTACTCATCCCTATACCACTTAAATTGATGGACAACTCATCAATCTCTGAGCTTTCAATACTGAGGGTGCCAGATTGATCGCCAACGGCAGCAGTTTGGGGAGAAAACCTTAAGTAAACCATAATTTCATCAAAAGAAGACACCGTTATCGAATTTGAAAAGCTCGAATCATCCAAGGATATTTCGAAATTGGCAGAAGTTGTGAGATTGAGATCAGAATTGATATTATTGCCAATGATATTTAAAATCTGAGACTCTGAGTGGTCCAGTTCATAGACTTCACCAAAGCTAAAACTATCATTATCTAAAATTATTTCTGAAACAGGATCTGGAACTGAATCTGAATCAGCGCTGTTGCTGCCGCCATCACTCCCACCACAATTAAAAAGAAGTGAAAGAGATAAAAGTAAAATAGATGAGAGTGAATATTTTTTTTTGAGCGCTTTCATAAATTGGTTTGTTTAATAGGAATGCAATTTAAAAAAACATTATCAATTTTTTAAATATGACTGAGAATATTACATTATAAAAATTCAAAATTAGGATTTTTAAAAATTCTACTTATCAAATTTGTGAAAATGCTAAATGTCCCTTAGAATTTTGATTAATGAAAAAAGCTCATTAAATTGTAAATTAATTTATTAAACTTTAGCATATGAAAAAAATTACACTAATGGCCTTATTTGTGGCCTTTTTCAATATTAATGCACAAGTGGTTTTAAGTGAAGACTTTGAAGCTTCTCTTTCACTACCCACAGGTTGGACAAACATCAACGCTGGTGCTGATCCAAATGAAATTTGGACTTTTAGTAACAGCCCAGATTTTCAATTCTTTTTTGCAGCTGGTAATGGCTATTTCCATCAATTTGCAGGCTCTGGAAACTATGCATTTTTTAACAGTGATTTTTACCAAGAAAATGGTCTCGAAAATGTATCATTAACCAGTCCTGTATTTGATTGTTCTAATCTTACGGATGTAACCTTAGACTACAATCATTTTATTGCTGCTGGAGACGGTACCTATAATGGGGCAGCTCACGTAGAGGTATTCAATGGATCTACATGGGTGGAAGTCAGTCAACATTCGCCATCAACCATTGCTGCTGATGCTGGGGGTCTTTTTTGGGATTATGGATCTGTAAGTTTAGATGTTTCAAGTCAATTGGCGGGTGTGTCCAATGCACAGGTAAGATTCAGATACCAAGCCATTTCGGATTGGGCTTATGGTTGGCAAGTTGATGATATTGTTGTAAAACAATGTACAGCTTCCGCACCAGTTGCAGTTACGTCTCCTACTCTTCCCACTGATACTGCTACTGGTGTAGAGATTTCTTATGGGCTAGATAACGATAATATAATCAATTTTGAATGGCCCTCTGCGCCTGAAGGCAATGAAGTAGACAGCTACACATTCAATATCGGTGTAACACCAAATGGGAACGATATTGGTAGTTTATCTGTAGACAATAATTTAGTCAATTTGATTTATGCTTGGACTGCAAATACCACATACTATTGGTCTATTGATTCTGTAAATTGTAGCGGAACTAGTGTAGGAACTGTTTTTAGTTTTACGACTGCGGCCTGTACCGCATTTTCCGCGCCACCAGCCGTAATAACACCAACTCCGACTAATAATGCAACCATTGCACTGGATAACTCTGACCCTGAAACTCCAAACGCTGTGGTATTTTCTTGGGTTGATCCTGAATCAACTGAAGGCTCATATGTGCTTTATTTAGACACTGATCCAACGCTAATTACCGCACAGACTTTCAATAATTTTGGGAATGGAACGACGATATTTGGTTTACTTGATAACACAACCTACTATTGGAAAATTGAAAGTTACAATTGTTTTGGATTTACATCTTCTGTTACATGGAGTTTTACGACAAGTACAACTGCCGGTATAAACGATACAAATCAGAACCTATTTTCAGTATTTCCAAACCCTGTTAAAGATATTTTAAATATTAAAGGAAATGGTTTAATTGATAACGTAGAAGTCATAAACCAACTAGGACAACGCGTTTTATCCATTAATGGAAGTTTATTAGCTAACAATCAAGTTAACTTAAGTAAATTGAATACAGGTATTTATTTTGTAAAGGTAAAATCTGCTTCAAAAACAGAAATACTTCAAGTTATAAAGCAGTAGAATTAGCACTGTATATGTAACAAAAAAAGTCTACCGTTTGGTAGACTTTTTTTTTAGAAAAATAAATGCAGGAGTTATTCTTTGTCTGAAATCAATTTTTCAACCATCATTTCTAGCTTAGAAATTTTAGCATCTTGCTCTTTCATGGCATTGATAAGAACAGGCACCAATCCTTGGTAGTTAACGGCCAATATTTCGTTTTGGTCAACAACAACGAGTTCTGGAAAAACTTTTTGAATGTCTTGTGCTAAAACACCAATTTTTTGTTCCCCGCTCTTTTTCATTGTATAAGACTTACCGTCAATTAGTAAAAGTCTTGCAAGTGTGGTTCCCAAAGAAACAATATTTGCTTTTAGACGCGCATCTGAGGAGACCACAACATCACCAGCAAAGTAACCAGAACCAGTGTGTAAAGCAGCCTCAGAATCTTCAGACATATAAATATCCGTCACATCTGCATTACCAAGTGTTACAGAATTTATAAAATCTCCTGATACATAAACACCGCCTTCGTCAGCGATGGTCAGTGAGGCCGTGCTAGCAACAGTTAAATTGTTTTGTCCAATGACAACAGAGCAAACTGTCAAAAATAAAAGAAAAATAGTTTTTTTCATGAATAAGTAGGTTAAGTAATAAATTTGTTCAATTCAGGAGCTACAAAATTATAACAAACAAAAGATGTTTCTTTAAAAACAGAACACTATGTAATAAAAGGGCACTTTTACGTAATAAACGGCAGTTTTAATGACATGAACGGGAAAAATTAGGTAGAATTTTAGTGAATTTTAATACATTTAAGTGAACAATAATTCAACAAAATGTAATAAATAACAATATCTGCCTAAACAATTGAAGTCCATTGCCATAAAATCCAAAAAACATTTGTCTCAGTATTCTTTACTTACCGATACAGAAAGTTATAATTATTAGATTTAACCTGTTAATAATGGGATTAAGAATTATTTTATGACACTTATATGACACTGTACTGACAAAACATTGCAAATAAAGACGTAATAAAGGCAAGTTGAAATTTGATTTATGACACTTTTTTATGCCTGTAAAATTTTAATAATTCCTTTTTAAGATGTTCGCTTTTGTTCACTTTCCTTTGTCTTTTTAAATCTCCTCCTTTTTTATATTGTTGGATTATGTTGTATTTAGTTAAGGATTACAGTTTGTGAAGTTAGTTACATTGATTAGCTACCAATTCAGCAGCATCTGTATTTCCAAGCTCTGCTGCTTTTTTCCAATCTTTACAAGCCCCTAAATGATCACCAAGTTGAACTTTTGATACTGCTCTTCCTATCCAACCCGCGGGGTTACTGGGATCTATGTCAATAACTTTTGTAAAATCGTTTAATGCATCTTTAAAGTCTCCTAATACC
>PBQM01000047.1 GCA_002725015.1 Flavobacteriaceae bacterium
AAGCTTATCTCAGATTCACCCTTAGACCTGTGGAATATTGTTAACCATCCCAGCAAATACAAAAGGCAGTTTATTGGTAAACCAGAGTTTTTAAAGCTCAAGAAGATAATAGAGGACAAATACCCTGATTTGCATAAGAAACATGACCAAAAGCATGCTATTAAATGTCAAAAGAAGAAGAAGAATTAACTGTCTATTTACTGCCAGTAATAAGACAGTAGTTGTGTTTTTTTACTAAATTTGATGATAATGTTACAAGGCACAAAAAAAGCCCTACATACCTGTAAGACTTTTGCTCCTCCTCTTGGGCTCGAACCAAGGACCCTCTGATTAACAGTCAGATGCTCTAACCAACTGAGCTAAGGAGGAATTTTTTCACTTGCGCGAGCGCAAATATATATCATTTTTTAATTTACACAAACAGATAGCCCAAAATAATTAGCTAAAAATAGCCTTGAAAATATCGTTCCCATTGGCAAATAAAACCAGCGCGATTAAGATGAAAAAGCCCACCGTTTGGGCATACTCCATAAACTTATCATTTGGCTTGCGACCCGACAGCATTTCGTACAATAAAAAAACCACATGCCCCCCGTCTAGTGCCGGAATGGGTAAAAGGTTTAGAACCCCGAGCATAATAGATAAAAAGGCGGTTAAGATCCAAAAGGCTTGCCAATTCCAGCTGGCTGGGAAAATATCTAAAATGGCCTTAAAACCACCCACGCCTTTGTAGGCCCCAGTACTGGGCGAAAAAATTAGCTTTAACTGAGCCCAGTAACCCACGACCGTGCTGGTAAATTGATTCAAGCCCACCCCAATACTTTGGCCAAGGTTGTAATCTTTTTTAATGATTTTGTAAAAGCCCGCTGCTTCAAAGTCTTTTGCAGATCCTTTTAAGGCGAACTCAAATTTACCCTGTTCGCTCAGTTGCAGACGGCGCTCCAATAAATTACCCTCGCGCTGTATTGTAACATCAACTGTCTGTCCTTTTTTAGTGGCTATCAAAGGAATCGTCTGGTCTAAAAACTGAGCCTCTGAACCTTCTATGGATAGCAAAAGGTCTCCAGCGATAATATCCACATCAGAGTTGAGAGAACCTTCCATGGGATTGTCAAAAATAAAAGGGGTTCTTGGCTCAATAAATCCCTTGGTTTTTGAAGAACTCAATTGGCCAAGAAAATCTACTGGAAATTCCAAAATTTGTGATTGACCGCCACGTTCAATGGTCATGGTTTTGGCGGTTAAAATCTTTTTTCGAATGTCAGAAACATAGGTAATTTCCTTGCCGTTGATGGCTAAAATATTATCTCCTGTCTTTAAGCCAATGGTTTCAAAGACTGGATTGTTTATGGCATAGCCATCTCGCACACTCTTAGCATCTATATCAGTGCTGCCATAAACAAAGGCCATAATGATATAAATAATGGCTGCAAGAATAAAATTTACCGTCACCCCGCCCAGCATAATAATCAGTCTCTGCCATGAAGGCTTGGATCTAAATTCCCAAGGCTGTGGCTCTTTTTCCATCTGTTCGGTGTCCATACTCTCATCGATCATACCAGAGATTTTTACATAGCCTCCCAAAGGCAACCAGCCAATGCCGTATACAGTTTCGCCTATTTTTTTCTTAAATAAAGAAAATTTTACATCAAAGAATAGGTAAAATTTTTCAACGCGAGTCTTAAACAGCTTGGCTGGAATAAAATGGCCGAGTTCGTGCAAGACAATAAGGAGTGAAAGACTTAATAAAAACTGAGATATTTGTATAAACAATTCCATATAAGGTGTTGAATTTGGTTGACAAATGTAGCAGTTTTACACATAGGAACAAAACCAATTAAAAAGGGATTTGCAGTCGATTTTAATTCTGTTTTTAAGCTTTGTGTCGTACCTTTGTATTTTGATTCTTAAGGCATGTTTAAAACCGTTGTAAAATACAGGATTTTTATCATCACTATGGCAGTGGTTTCTGCGCTTATTTTAGCTCTGTTTTACAATATTTTAAAACCCCAAAGGGTACTGCCTATTTACCAACCCGCTCAAGTCAACGCTGCATTGGTGGATACGGCCATCCAATACAAAAAAAAATACCATAAAATTGCGGACTTTGCCCTTGTAAATCAAAATGGGGACTCAATTACCCAGGCCGATTATAATGGCAAAATTTACGTTGCTGATTTCTTTTTCACCACATGCCAAACCATTTGCCCTATAATGACGGATCACATGTACCAAATTCAACAACAAACCCTCTCAGATCCTGACGTCATGCTGTTGTCTCACAGCGTCACCCCAGAAATTGATTCGGTTGCACAATTGCAGCGCTATGCCTTAAAAAAAGGAGTTTTGGCGTCTAAATGGAATTTGGTCACTGGAGATAAAAAGCAAATTTACGACCTTGCCAGAAGCTCGTATTTGGCGGTAAAAACCACTGCTGATGCAGGCTCACATGATATGATTCACACCGAAAATTTTATGCTTATTGACCAAAAGAAACAGATTCGTGGATTTTATGACGGCACGGATCCCAAAGCCATTGAAACCCTCCTAGATGATATAAAAGTGTTAAAAGCCAGCTTCAATGAGTGATCTTTTATTACTTTTACTTGATTTATAATGACTCTAAATAAGATGGGGCTCACAATTGCAGACTTAAACAAAGGAGAGCGGGGTATCATTACCGACAGTTCCTCCAAGGACATACCGCTCAAACTCTTGGAGATGGGCTGTCTCCCTGGAAATGAAGTCAAACTGTTACAAGTTGCACCTTTTTCAGACCCCCTATACTTAAATATTAATGACAGTTTTTTAGCCATTCGAAAAGAAACTGCCGCTCTTATTCTAATTGATAGAGTAGATGAGTAAACAAATCAAAGTCGCGCTCATTGGAAACCCAAACACTGGGAAAACCTCGGTATTTAATGCACTGACAGGTCTAAAACAAAAAGTGGGGAATTACCCTGGGGTTACCGTAGATAAAAAAGAAGGCATTTGTAAATTATCACGGGGGGTTAAAGCCTATATATTGGATTTGCCAGGCACCTACAGTTTAAATGCCTCTTCGGTAGACGAAAATGTGGTCATTGAATTGCTGCTAAATAAAAATGACAAAGACTTTCCTGATGTTGCAGTGGTGGTTACAGATGTTGAAAACCTAAAGAGAAATCTGCTGTTATTTACGCAAATCAAAGATTTAAAAATCCCTACCATCTTGGTAATCAATATGAGCGATGTGATGTCGCGCAAAGGCATCTCATTGGATATCCCCGCACTAGAGGCCCAACTACAGACAAAAATCGCATTGGTTAGCACCCGAAAAAATAAAGGGATTGCGCTCCTAAAATCTCTGATTGAAGATTATAAAAGCTTGGCAATAACGGCCTGCATAGACACCAGCAGTATCGATTCTGCTTATTTTGAGCGGCTGCAAAAAGCCTTCCCAAATCAGGACGTATACAAGCTGTGGCTGGTCATCACACAGGACGTTAATTTTGGAACGGTGGCACGCAGAACATTAGACGTTTCAAAATTTCAAACAAAATCTATTACGGAACTCAAGCGCTTGCAACAAAAAGAGGCCATAAAGCGCTATCAGTTTATCAATGGAGTGCTCAAAGTAGGACAAGTCATAGACCGTACAAAAGCCAAAGACCTGAGAAGCAAGCTCGACAGAGTTTTAACCCATAAAGTAGGCGGTTATTTTATATTTTTTGCCATATTACTGCTCATCTTTCAAGCCATTTATGATTGGGCGACTGTTCCAATGGATTTGATTGATACGACTTTTGCCAGCTTGGCAGAGTGGATAAAAAAGGCCCTTCCCAACGGAGGTATGCTGACGGATTTGTTGGCCGAGGGAATTGTCTCTGGCATTGGTGGTGTGGTTATTTTTATTCCTCAAATTGCCTTTTTATTTCTGTTTATATCGATTTTGGAAGAGAGTGGCTATATGAGCCGTGTGGTCTTTTTAATGGACCGCATCATGCGGCGTTTTGGCATCAGCGGTAAGAGTGTAGTTCCATTAATTTCTGGAACTGCCTGTGCGATTCCCGCCGTGATGGCCACCCGAAACATTGAAAACTGGAAAGAGCGACTCATCACTATTTTAGTGATTCCTTTTACAACTTGTGCCGCAAGACTGCCGGTTTACCTCATTATTATTGCGCTTGTCATTCCAGAAGGCCATTTTTTAGGATTCAACTACCAAGCATTGACCCTAATGTTGTTGTATCTCATCGGCTTTGCTATGGCCATCTTATCAGCCTATGTTTTGGACCGTGTTATGAAAACAGAGCGCAAAACTTTTTTTGTGGTTGAAATGCCAAATTATAAGTTCCCACTGTTAAAGAATGTAGCGATAACCGTCATAGAAAAAACCAAAACTTTTGTTTTGGAAGCGGGGAAAATCATATTGGCCATTTCCATCATCCTTTGGGTCATGGCCTCTTTTGGTCCTGGCGAAAAATTTAACAATGCTGAAGCCATAGTGAGCCAAGAAAGTCCAGATATTTTAGAAGTTGACCTCCAAGATAAAATTGCCGCTTACCGCTTGGAACACTCCTATATAGGCATTGTTGGAAAAACCATAGAGCCCCTTATAAAACCATTGGGTTATGACTGGAAAATTGGCATTGGCTTGGTGGCTTCTTTTGCTGCCAGAGAAGTCTTTGTTGGAACCTTAGCCACCATCTACAGTGTGGGAAGCGCCTCAGAAAATGAGGGAATAGACACCATTAAAACAAAAATGTCCAACGAGCGCTACAGCGATGGAAGCAAAGTCTTTACATTTGCATCTGGGATTTCATTGCTGTTGTTTTATGCCTTTGCCATGCAGTGTATGAGTACACTGGCCATTGTCAAACGAGAGACCAAAAGTTGGAAATGGCCAATAATACAACTTTTTAGTATGAGTATAATTGCTTACCTTTTTGCCTTGGTTGCCTTTCAAATATTAAAATAAAACCATGAATCCCACTCTTGAAATCTCCATTCTTGTTTGCGCCCTTATAGGCGCTGTGGTGTTCCTGTTTAGAAAAAAAATTTGGAAAAAAAAGGGGGCAGACAATTGTAAGGACGGAAACTGTAATTGCTAACCCAAAGCCACGTCCAAAGTCATCATTATTATAAAACCCGCTATAAATCCTAGCGTTGCGATATCGGTATATTGATCCCTTTGCGTTTCAGGGATGACTTCTTCAACAACCACAAAAATCATGGCGCCAGCTGCAAAAGCTAGCGCATAGGGTAAAATGGGGGTAAAAAAGGTCACCATCAAAGCGCCAATAACGGCTGCGATGGGCTCTACAATGGCCGACATTTGACCATACCAAAAACTTTTAAAACGGCTGACCCCTTGGCGCCTCAATGGCATTGAAACCGCGATACCTTCTGGAAAATTTTGAATGCCAATCCCCAAGGCCAAAGCAACTGCACCTCCAATAGTGGCTTCTGGAATTCCAGCCGCCACTCCACCAAACAGCACCCCGACTGCAAGACCTTCAGGGATGTTGTGCATGGTAATGGCCGATACCAAGAGTGTGGTTCTGTGCCAAGGAGACTTAACACCTTCTTTTTCACTTTCTTTAAAATTGATGTGTAAGTGCGGCAGTATTTTGTCCAACCCAAACAGAAACAAGGCCCCCAACCCAAAACCAACTGCCGCTGGAATGACTTTTACAAAACCTTCACCTGGGCTCATTTCTATACCCGGTGCCAACAAGCTCCAAAAACTTGCCGCCACCATTACCCCGCCGGTAAATCCAAGCATCCCATCAAGCAAACCGCGATTCATCCCTTTAAATAAAAAAACAAGGGAAGCGCCTAAGGCTGTCAAAACCCATGTAAAAAGAGAGGCGTAAAAAGCCGCTAAAACTGGATTGATAGATTCGAAATAATGAATGATTGTATCAAGCATGCTCAATTGGTTTTTACAAATAAGTTCTGTGCAACTTCTTTTGAAATTGTCTTTTGAATGTCATTTATTTTTACGGTCATAGATTCGTCATAAGCCTCTTTAGAAATCACCTTTATTTGGCTGCCCAAAGCAATTTTATATTTGTCTAAATACTTCAAAAATTCTGAGCTTGAATCCTTGACACCCACACAAATACACTGATGGCCTTGTTTGACCTTGGCCAACAATAGCTTTTGAGTGGAAGGGATGCTGCCGTTGCTGTCGGGGATGGGGTCGCCGTGAGGGTCTTGGGTTGGGTAATCTAAAAAGGACTCCAATTCTAGGGTGAGCTTTTCTGACTTTATATGCTCTAATTGTTCGGCCACCTCGTGAACTTCGTCCCAGGAAAAACTCAGCTTATTGACCAAAAAAACTTCCCATAAGCGGTGTTTTCTAATGACTGAGATGGCAGCCAATCTACCGTTTTCACTCAGCTGAACTCCCTTGTACTTCTGATAATCTACAAGGCCTTTTTCAGAGAGTTTTTTTATCATATCGGTCGCAGAAGAGGCCTTAGTTTCCATTTTTTGCGCAATGGCATTGGTGCTGACAGAAGCCTTGTCATGACGGCCCAAATGAAAAATTGTCTTTAAGTAATTTTCCTCAGAAAGAGTGACCATTTTGATAATAATTTACACAAATGTAAATAAATTTTTAGTCTTATCTAAACTTTAAGCTATCTTTGCGCTATGAACCTACTTATTCGCTTCTTGTTCTTGTGTTTATATGGCGGTGGTCATCTCTTTGCACAGACCTACGACATTCAAGGACAAATTCAAGCCAAGGACGGCCCATTGCCCTTTGCCAACATATGGATAAAAAATTTAAAAAAAGGCAGCACTGCCAATTCTGAAGGGGCTTATAAAATAGAGGGGCTGCCCGCTGGTTTCTACGCCCTTGAGGTGTCCTACACAGGCTATCTAAGCCAGCGAAAAGAAGTACAAATTACCAACAAAAGCCTCAGCCTCAACTTTCAATTAGAAGAAGATTCATTTTTAGACGAGGTGGTCATCACTGGAACGCGGACCTTTGTACGCAAGACCAATTCTCCTGTCATTGTGAATGTCTTGAGCAGTGCTATGCTTGAGAGTGTTCAAGCTTGTAATTTATCGGAAGGTTTAAAATTTCAACCTGGATTAAGGGTAGAAACCGACTGCCAAACTTGTAACTATACACAACTTAGAATGAACGGTTTGGGTGGTGGATATTCTCAAATACTGATCAATGGGCGGCCTATTTTTAGCCCGCTCACTGGCTTGTATGGACTGGAGCAAATCCCTGTCAATATGGTAGAACGCATTGAAACCATTCGCGGCGGCGGATCCACACTTTACGGCTCCAGTGCCATCGGTGGAGTGGTCAATATAATTACCAAGGTTCCCAAGGTCAATGGTTTTGAATTGAGTTACACCCAACAAAGTATAAAAGGCGCTGCCAAAGATGAAATTTACAATGCCAATGCCACGGTTGTTTCCAGCAGTCAAACGGCAGGGCTCTCCTTGTTTGCCAACAAAAGAGATCGAGAGTATTATGATGCCAACGGAGATAATTTTTCAGAACTAACAACCCTAGAAAACACGGCCTTAGGCGCAAACCTCTTCTTTTTACCTAAGGAAAACCAAAAATTAGAGGCCAGTATGAGTCACCTAAACGAATACCGCTATGGTGGCGAAATGCGGAAGCAAACGGTTCATTTAAACCAACAAGCGGAAGCGCGCACTCATGATGTTTGGATGGGGAGTTTGGATTATCAAATCAACTTTGACAAGGACGACAGCTCTCTTATTACTTACCTCGCGGGTCAAAGGACAGACCGAGACCATTATACAGGGATCTTTCCTGACGCGGCAGAAGACATCGATGCCCACCTAGAAAACCCTCCATATGGCATTTCAAAAACAACCACTTTTCAAGCAGGTGTACAATTCAACCACCGCCTTAAAAACTTTATTGTAGGCAGCAATGTTTTTACCCTTGGTGGAGAATATCTTAAAGACGCCGTTTTAGATGAAATTCCGACTTACAATTACAGGGTGAATCAAACCACAGAATCAAGAGCTTTTTTCTTACAGAGCGACTGGGAAATGACAAACGATTTCAAATTGTTGTTTGGGATTCGATTGGACCGACACAATTTATTGGAATCCTTAATTTTGAGTCCACGAATTTCAATGCTTTATAAACCCCAATCTGGTTGGCAATTCCGCAGCACTTGGAGCAGTGGTTTTAGAGCGCCACAAGCTTTTGATACGGATTTACACCTAGCGTTCGCTGGGGGGGGTATTTCAAGAATTTCATTGGCAGAAAATTTGAAAGAAGAGCGGTCTAACAGCTTTAGTGCCTCTGTAAATTACGACCGGCCCACAGAAAATTATATTTTTGGATTTACCATAGAAGGCTTTTACACCGCCCTTAAGGATGCGTTTTATCTTGCAGCTATTGGACAAGACGCTTTTGGAGAGCGCTTTGAAAAACAAAACGGAACCACGGCAAGAGTTAAGGGTGTCAGCATAGAAATCCGAGCGAATTACAAAAAGAAAATTCAATTGGAAACAGGATTTAACATACAATCAAGCCGTTATGACAGCCCCATTGAAGTCCTTGAAGGCTTGCCGCCAACCAAAGATTTTTTGCGGACGCCAAACCAGTATGGGTTTGCAACTCTCAAATTTATGCCCAGTCAAAAATTTAATACCAACCTGAACTATGTGTATACCGGACCCATGAAGCTGCTGCATTTTGCAGGCGCCCCAGAGCAAGATTTTGATGCGCTTGTAAATTCTGAGGCCTTTTCGGAACTGGGCTTTAATGCCAGTTATGTCTTTGGGGTAAAAAGCAAAAAACCAAAACTTGAGATTTTTGGAGGTGTCAAGAACATATTGGATGCTTACCAAGAGGATTTTGACAGCGGTAAAAACAGGGACAGCAATTATGTATATGGCCCAGCAACTCCCAGAACGGTCTTCATTGGCTTAAAACTGGGCAACTTTTAAAAGCCGAGTTCGCCTTGCAACTGTTCATAAGCCTGCTGGACTTTTCTAAATTTTTCCTCGGCACCTTTTTGATGCTCTTCCCCCAAGTGTTGCACTTTATCAGGGTGAAATTTTTTGGCCATTTTTCTATAGGCTTTTTTAATGGCCAGAGGACTGGCGCCTTTTTCAATTTCTAAAATTTTATAAGCCTCTTCTCGGCTGTTGTAAAACATGGCCTTGATACTTTCATAATCGTTTTTTGAGATTCTTAAATACTGGGCGATTTGCTCAATTAAAGACACCTCAACAGCCGCGACCTTGCCATCGGCTTTGGCAATCCCAAACAGGAAATGTAAAAGTTGTAAACGAGAGGCGTGGTCCATCATTTGTTGAATCTGCATACACACCTGCCGCAGTGAAATATGAGTTTGCTGGTTGATGGCCTTAAATAATCTGAAGGCTTGATTCGCGCGCTGTTTGCCATACATTTGAACAAATTGGCGGCGTACAAAATCCAATTCGCGCTGGTCTTGTTTGCCATCCGCCTTGATGACCAAAGAAGCCAAAATTAATAAACTCACCTCAAAGTCTCCGGATTGCGTTTGAGAGCGGAACCGTTTTTGGGGCTTTGCGATTGAGGTCGAACTGTCAACCAAACTTCCAAGCGCCAGGCCAATAATAGCGCCAATAGGACCCCCAAAAGACCAGCCTACAGAGGCACCAATCCATTTTGCAAAACTCATAATTTACAATTGCTTTTTCGTTTCCAAACCTAAGAAATTTCAGCCATATTTTGAAACAGAATTGTGTATCTTTGTAGTCTAATTTAAATTAATGTTATGTACCCAGCAGAATTAGTAAAACCCATGCGCGAGCAACTGACACAAGTCGGTTTTGATGAATTGGAAAACGCGGCAGCGGTTGATAGTGCACTGTCTAAATCAGGGACTACACTTGTGGTTGTAAACTCCGTTTGCGGATGCGCGGCGGCCAATGCAAGGCCTGGCGTTATACAAAGTTTAAAAAATGACAAACGTCCTACGCAAAATGTCACTGTTTTTGCGGGAGTTGACAAAGAAGCTGTCAATAAAGTAAGAGAACATATGGTCCCCTTTCCGCCAAGCTCCCCATGTATGGCTTTGTTTAAAGATGGTGAGTTGGTGCATATGTTAGAGCGGCATCATATTGAAGGCAGGCCGGCAGAACTCATTGCAGAGAATTTGATGAATGCATACAACGAGTATTGCTAAATAAAATTTAATAATTCCTCTATTTTTCCGAGTAATTGTATCTGTATTCGCTTGGGTTTTAGGCTAAATTTATTATTCTTGGCAATAAAAATAGCTTCAAATCCAAGTTTTTCAGCTTCCATAATGCGCTGCTCAATCCGTTGTACGGGCCTGATTTCTCCAGACAAGCCCACTTCGGCTGCAAAGCAATAATTTTTTGTGAGTGCAGCATCCTCATTGGAAGACAAAATGGCCGCCACTACCGCCAAATCAATGGCGGGATCGTCCACCCGAATTCCACCAGTGATGTTTAAAAATACGTCTTTGGCGCCCAGTCGAAATCCCGCACGCTTTTCTAAAACCGCCAATAACATATTAAGGCGTTTGGCATTAAATCCAGTAGCGCTGCGTTGTGGTGTGCCGTAGACGGCTGAGCTTACAAGGGCTTGTACTTCAACAAGCAAAGGCCGCATGCCTTCAAGAGTCACAGCAATCGCATTCCCAGACAAAGACGCTTCCTTATTTGAAATTAACAATTCTGAGGGGTTTTGAACTTCTCTTAACCCATCTCCCTGCATCTCGTAAATACCGATTTCGTGAGTCGACCCAAAGCGATTTTTATGGGCGCGTAAAATTCTGAAAACATGGTTTCTGTCCCCTTCAAATTGCAAGACTGTATCTACCATATGCTCTAATATTTTTGGGCCTGCAATGCTGCCCTCTTTGGTGATATGCCCAATTAAAATCACTGGGGTGGCCGTTTCTTTGGCAAATTTCATCAATTCCGTGGTACTCTGCTTGATTTGAGAAACGCTTCCCGCAGAAGCTTCTAAAAAATCGCTTTGAAGGGTCTGTATGGAGTCGACAACAAGAATGTCTGGATCAAGGGCTTCAATTTGCTTAAAAATTTTCTGAGTATTGGTTTCCGTAAGTATATAACAGTGTGGACTGTTTGGAGCAATGCGCTGGGCGCGAAGCTTTATTTGTTTCTGGCTTTCTTCCCCAGAAATATAAAGCGTTTTACAGGTCAATTTTAAAGCGAGTTGGAGCATCAGCGTACTTTTCCCAATTCCGGGCTCTCCCCCCAAAAGAATCAGAGATCCAGAAACAATTCCCCCTCCAAGAACCCTATTTAATTCTTTGTCAGAAGTCTTAAGCCGTGGCGTTTGACTGCTGTCAATTTCAGATATCTTTAAGGGCTTAGAGGCGCGTTTTGATTGGGAGTTGTTAGATGTTTTCCAGTCTCCTTTTTTGGGAACCTGAACCACCTCCTCGACTATTGTATTCCATGACTTACAGGCATTGCACTGACCCTGCCACTTGGCGTATTGCGCCCCACAGTTCTGACAAAAAAATGTTGTTTTAACTTTCGCCATTTGCAACCAATTTAGTTTTTTCTATTTGCGAAGACAAGTTAGGTAATTAACTAAAAATAAAGAAGTGAAACCGCAGTTTGTTTTAATTGGTTTTGGGATAGATTCGATTGTAAATCGGTAAAAAAACAAGAGAGAATCCTCCTACAACAACAACCAAAAGCGTGTGTGAACTCCACATGATCCAACCAAAGGCGAGACTCGGGGCTTCTGCAATATTGAAAATGGAAAAGGCTGCATATACTGCCAATGGATAAGCCCCGATGCCACCATTGGTTGCCGCAACGGTAAAACTGGCAGCAATAAATCCAATTAAAATGGCTGAAAAAGGAAGCTCTAAAATGGCCTCAATCGAAAAAGAGGTCACGTAAAACATCAAAACATACATGGCCCAAATAAAAAGGGTATGGCTGATAAAAGACCATTTATATTTCATTTTAAAAATACTTGTAACCCCTTCAAAAAAGCCTGTCATTATAGATTTGGTCTTTTTAACAAGTGGGTGATTTGATTTTTTTAAAATCAAATACCCGCCATAAATCAAAAAAGAAAGGACTGGAATTATTGGCAGCCAATCACTTTTAAAATTAAAATCTTTAAACAAAAAATCAAATATAATTTCAAATTGCCAAATGAGCGTAAAGCCAATAATAAGCATCATGACCAATACATCGGCAACGCGTTCTGCGACAATGGTTCCAAAGCCTTTCTCAAAGGGAACCTTTTCGTAATTGCTCAGAATTGTAGCCCTGGAGACTTCTCCGGCCCTTGGAATGGTGTAATTGATAAGATAAGCGGAAAAAACCGCCATCACACTGTTTGAAAAACGCAATTCGTGCCCTAGGGGTTCGATCATGTATTTCCAGCGGTAAGCTCTTGACAAGTGACTTAAGAGCCCCAAGAAAACTCCGAGCCCAATCCAATAATAATTGGCATTTTTAAAATAATCCGTCAACTCTGTAAAAGAAATCTTACGCAATGAATACCACACTAGAACGCCCCCCAATAAAAGCGGTAAAATGATTTTTAAAAGGGATTTTAGTGATTTATTCAAAAAAATTATTTCAAAAGGTTGGTGGTTTCGTCTGGAAATACCAAGGCGGGTGTAAAGGCCTTGGCAGCATCAATACTCATAATGGCATAAGTGATTAAAATAAGGACATCTCCAATATTGACTTTGTGGGCTGCAGCACCATTTAAGGTAATTTCACCAGAGTTTCTCGGCCCTGGAATGACATAAGTTTCCAAGCGCTCTCCATTGTTGTTGTTAACCACTTGTATCTTTTCACCCTGTATGATATTTGCAGCATCCATCAAATCTTCATCAATGGTAATACTGCCAATATAATTTAAATCGGCGCCTGTGACCTTAACACGGTGAATTTTGGATTTAACAACTTGTATTTGCATGGGACAAAGGTAATTAATTTAAGGCGATATTGTCAATCAATCTCACATCGCGAATGAAGACCGCAACAAAAGCGCGGTACTTTTTGTTTGGGGCAATCGTCACTGCAGATTCCAGCGTGGAGACTTCTGAAATTTCGAAATATTCCAAATTTATATACGGGTCATTTTCGAATTGAGCCTGAACCCATTTCCTTATGTCTGAGATGGGAACAGTTTCAAATTTTTGTTCAACAGATTTTAAAATCTGATAAATTTTTGAGGCATGCTTGCGCTCGTTGTTGTAAAGCCTTTTGTTCCTAGAACTCATGGCCAAACCACTGGGCTCTCTGGCAATGGGGCAGCCAATAATATTGATTGAAGCTCCAATGACGCTCACTAACTTTTTGACAATCTGTAATTGTTGAAAATCTTTTTCTCCAAAATAAGCCATGTCTGGTCTGACGATTTGTAAAAGTTTATAAACCACGGTAGCAACTCCATCAAAATGTCCTGGTCTGTGCTTGCCTTCCATCTGATGTTCCAAGCCTCCAAAGTCAAAATTTTCTTTTGAAAGATCCCCTTTATAGACATCTTGTGTACTGGGGGCATAAACAACAATCTTATCACTGCCAATGGCGGAGATTGTTTCAATATCTTTATTTAAATTTTGGGGGTAGGTCTCAAGATCTGATTTGTTGTCAAACTGTGTGGGATTTACAAAAATACTAACCACCACCAAACTGTTTTCGGCAATGGCTTTTTGAATCAGAGATACATGTCCTTGGTGTAAGGCTCCCATGGTTGGAACAAAGCCAAGGCTTGAGTCTGACGCTTTTAGGCTCTCAAGGGATGAAGAAAGGGCTTGGTTTGTGGTACAAACTTTCATTGAACTCATTGATAACGGCTTGCAAACTTAATGTATTCCAATTAATCTGCATAAAATTTTGTATTTTTGCCTAATTTTTATTGAGAAAATCAAAGACCCGCGTTTATGAAAGACAAAAGAATATTGTATGTGTCGTCCGAAGTCATTCCTTATCTGCCTGAAACCGAAATTTCATCCATGTCTTTTGAAGCCCCCAGAATGGTGAACAAACAAGGCGGACAAATTCGGATCTTTATGCCGCGCTATGGAAATATCAATGAACGCCGGCATCAATTACATGAAGTGATTCGCCTTTCTGGAATTAATTTGGTAGTGAATGATCTTGATATGCCGTTAATAATTAAAGTGGCATCGATTCCCAAAGAGAGAATTCAAGTGTATTTTATAGACAATGAAGATTATTTCAAGAGAAAGGCCACGCTTAAAGACGAAGATGGTAACCTTTTTAAAGACAATGACGAGCGCGCTATATTTTTTGCCAAAGGAGTAATTGAAACTGTCAAAAAATTAAACTGGGCGCCAGACATCATTCACGTACACGGTTGGTTGGCATCATTATTGCCCCTGTATTTAAAAGAATACTACAAAGATGAGCCCTTATTTAAAGAAAGTAAAGTTGTGACTTCTGTATACGACCAAAGTTTTGAAGGGTCTTTAGACCGCACTTTAATTGACAAAATTAAATTTGATGAAATTGAAGATGGTTTTTTGCAAAACCTCGAGACCCCTAACTATGTCAACCTCATGAAAACCGCCATTGATTTTTCTGACGGTCTTATCAAGGGATCACAAACTCTTCCTGAAGAACTCAATACATACATTACAAAAGCCAAAAAGCCGGTATTGGATTACCAATTCCCAGAGGCCTTTGCAGAAGCCTATACCGACTTTTACAGCACCCAAATTTTAAATTAGCACCCTGAATTTATGAAACTCTTACCGTCTCTTTGTATAAAGACCATTTTGGTTGTTTTTTTAATGAGCCTCACAGTGGCTTGTGAAAAAGACTACTCAGAAATTGGATCGGACATCATCGACAATCAAAACATTGCTATTGAGTACCAATCATACCCCACAAAGTCCTATAACAAGCTGATAAGGCCCTTTCAGTCTAACAATTTGCCAAATAATCTGCTGGGGTACTATTATGACCCTAATTTTGGAGGAACTACAGCCCATTTCTTGGCCCAGTTGACCCCTCAAAGTTTCAATCCAGACTTTGGCGATAACCCGGCCCTTGACTCTGTAGTGTTGACCCTGCCCTACACGTCCAGGCTTGATGGAGATACCTACAGCTTGGATTCCCTATATGGCGGAGGACCCATCAAATTAGCCATCTATAAAAATAATTTTTTTCTTAGAAATTTTGATCCTGGAAGTGACCTTGATGATTTTCAGCGGTTTTATTCCAACAGTGCTTTATCACAAGATGAGTCTCTGAACGTCTCTGAATTAGAAGGGCAGCTGCTTTATGCAACAGATGAATTTATACCTAGCAATGCCGCTATTGATTTGTACGAACCAAATAGTGAAGGTGTGCTGGAGGTTTCGGAAACTTTGGCGCCAAGCCTTCGAGTCAAATTGGAAGGCCCCGCAGAAACAGGACTGCCGGAAGGTTATTGGGAAAGCCTGTTTTTTGAAAGGGAAGATGGCCTTGAATTGACCAGCTCCAGTAATTTCTACGAATACTTTAGAGGGCTGTATTTTAAAGTTGAGCCCGTAAATGAAAGCTCAGGGAGCATGATTCAAATGGACTTTTCAGCAGCGGGTGCCACATTAAAGCTTTACTATTCCTATGATTTCACATCGCCAACGACTGATGAAGTTTCAAGACTGCAAAGGAGTTATGACCTTGGTTTTTTTGGAAATAGAATTTCGCTTTTTGAAACAAATTTTGATACTGACGCATTGCAGTCCATTGAAAATGCCAATGAACTTGAGGGTGATGAGCAACTTTTTCTGAAAGGTTGCGATGGTGCTATGGCGGTTATAGAACTTTTTTCAGAAGACAATAACGGCAATGATTTTAATGATTTTATAACCGATTTTAGAGAAGTAATCAATCCAGGACAGCCCAATGAAGAGCGCATTGTCAAGCGTTTGATCAATGAGGCCTATTTAGAATTTTATGTAGACCAAACTGCTTTGGACAGTGACAGTGATCTTCCAAATCGGATTTATATTTATGACCTTAACAACAACACACCTTTGATAGATTATTTACAAGATCCATCTGTCAATCCAATCACTGCAGATTCAAAGTTTATACATTTGGTGCCCTTAACGACAGAGACAGACAGCCAAGGCAACGAGTCACAAAAATATAAGGTGCGGCTGACTGAACACCTCAACAATATCATTGTCAATGATTCTACCAACCTAAAATTAGGCGTTGTAGTTTCCTCCAATGTGGCCGCCGTTAACAGCCAAAGGCTTTTAAACTACGATGCTGTTGTTAAAGGGGTGCCAACAACTACAGTCTTGTCTCCCAAAGGAATTATTTTACACGGCAGTAATGCCATTGACCCCACAAAGCAAGTAAAACTTAATATTTATTATACACAACCAAATAATTAAACTCGCTAAAAATGTGTGGAATTGTTGGATATTTTGGATATAGAGACGCTAAGTCAATCATTGTTAAGGGGCTTAAGCGCCTAGAATATAGAGGTTATGACAGCGCCGGAATTGCCTTGTATGACGGTTCCGATATCAAGATTATAAAAACAAAGGGCAAAGTAAGTGATTTAGAAGATAAAATTGCGGCTAAAAAAAACGCCAATGGATCTCTTGGAATTGGGCACACACGCTGGGCAACCCATGGGGTTCCCAATGACATCAACTCACATCCGCACCGATCAAACTCAGGGGATCTTGTAATCATTCACAATGGGATCATTGAAAATTACGCCGCCATCAAAAAAGAATTGGTCAATAGAGGGTACAGCTTCCAATCAGATACAGATACTGAAGTTCTGGTCAATCTTATTGAAGCCGTTCAAAAAAGCGGGAATTACAAGTTGGGGGAAGCTGTACAGATTGCACTTAACCAAGTGGTTGGCGCCTACGCCATTGCAATTATAGATTTAAAAAAACCCAACGAAATTATCGTTGCAAGACTGGGAAGTCCACTCGCCATTGGCATTGGAAAGGATGAGTATTTTATCGCTAGTGATGCATCACCCTTTATTGAATATACCAACAATGCCGTTTACTTGGAGGACGAGGAAATGGCTGTCATTAGGCTACACAAAGAACCGGAATTTAGAAATATAAAAAACGGCGACCTCTTCGACCCTTACGTTCAGGAATTACAGCTCAATATTGAAGAAATTGAAAAAGGGGGCTTCAACCATTTTATGCTCAAAGAAATCTTTGAACAGCCCAAGGCCATACAAGACACCTACCGTGGCCGATTAAAAGTCAACAAAGGCCTTGTTAAAATGTCAGGCATTGATGACAATATAGAAAAATTATCAAATGCTCAAAAAATCACCATTGTGGGTTGTGGCACTTCTTGGCACGCTGGATTGGTGGCAGAATATATTTTTGAGGAGATCGCAAGAATCCCTGTTGAAGTTGAGTACGCCTCAGAGTTTCGATACAGAAACCCCATCATCTCTGACAAGGACATCGTTATTGCGATTTCACAATCTGGCGAAACCGCAGACACCTTGGCGGCCATCAAACTGGCCAAAAAAAATGGGGCCTTTGTCTTTGGCGTTTGCAATGTCGTAGGCTCTTCAATTTCCAGAGAAACAGATGCTGGCGCCTATACGCACGCTGGCCCTGAAATTGGGGTGGCGTCGACAAAGGCTTTTACCACTCAAATTACACTGCTTACCATGATGGCTTTAAGATTGGCAAAGGCCAAAAGAACCCTTTCAGCTTCAGATTATAAGCGTCATTTAATAGAACTTGAAACCATTCCTGGAAAAATCAAAACAGTCCTTGAGTCAGATGCCCTAACAAAAAAGATTGCAGGCATTTATAAAGATGCCACCAACTTCCTGTATTTGGGAAGAGGGTTTAATTTTCCAGTGGCCTTGGAAGGGGCGCTCAAATTAAAAGAAATCTCTTATATCCATGCGGAGGGCTATCCGGCGGCCGAAATGAAACATGGACCCATTGCCCTGATTGATGAAAATATGCCCATTGTGGTCATCGCCACAAAATATGGTCATTATAAAAAAATTGTGAGTAACATCCAGGAAATAAAGTCGAGAAAAGGAAAAATTATAGGGATTGTAACCAAAGGGGACACCCAAGTCAAAGCATTGGCAGACCACGTCATTGAAATCCCAGAGACTTTAGAACTTCTCTCGCCACTGCTCACCACCATTCCACTACAACTGTTGTCCTACCACATTGCGGTACTGCTTGGTAAGAACGTAGACCAGCCTAGAAATTTAGCCAAGTCTGTGACAGTTGAGTAATGTAACTCATTGATTATCAAGTACTTATATCTATTTCTAAACTATTTATATTAATATAAAAAGTGGAAATGATTATTAATACATCACTAGTTACTTAGTTTTATTATTATTTTAGTTACATGAAGATCATTACTTGGAATTGTAAAATGAAATTTAGAGAAGAGTATAAATTGATCTTCCCTATGAATCCTGATATAATTATTATTCAAGAATGTGAAGATTTAAGGAATATACATTTTGATTTATTTTCAAATACTCCATCTGACCTATATTGGATTGGTACCAACCCTTCTAAGGGTCTAGGAGTAATCACATTTAACGATTATAAAATATCATTATATAAAGGATATGATGATAGTTTCAAATATATACTTCCACTATTAATTACAAAAAAAAGTATAAGTTATAATTTAATTGGAGTTTGGACTCAATCAGTAGGAAAAGGAACAAAAGATCACATAAATTATATTAGACAATTCAAATTGTCTATGAAAACATATGATTCATTTATTAAAACTAATAACACAATAATTATTGGAGATTTTAATAGTAATTTAATATGGGAAAAACCTAAAAAACATATTGATTATGATCATAAATATGTAGTTGAAGAACTTCAAAAGAAAAATATAGAAAGTTCATATCATTATTTTTTTAAAGAAAAACAAGGAGAAGAAACAAAACCGACATTTTATTATCATCATAAACAAGAGAAGACTTTCCACATAGACTTTTGTTTTTTGTCTAAAAATCTAACCAAAAAAATTAAAAGTGTAGAAATTGGGAAATACCATGATTGGATTAAATATAGTGATCATGTCCCCATGATTATTAATTTAGATCATTTTGATTGATTACCTTTCGTAAATGTTAAGAGAACAAAACATAAAAAATCTTAAGACTGAAAAAGAAGGAATTATTATTTTAAAATCCTTACTTGACACTTTTATTGTTCCAACAAAAGATCAAAGAAAAACTCTTTATAATATTTTAAATATCGATTATAAAAAATACTCAAGGAGTGTGGATGGTGTAGTTATGCATGTTGATTCTTTTGACAATATTACTACTAAAAATGATTTTGATTTAGTTGAAATTAAAACAACCAGTTCTAAAAGTGTTAAAAAATTACCTTATGGAGTCTTCTTTGGATTTACTAAAAATGAAGAAGATCTTTTTAAGAAGTTAGATAATTACAAACTGTGTATTGTACATACTAAACTTAAAGATTATGTTATGTTGGATTACAATGAATATGAATCTTTAATTCAAAATAAAAGAATTCAATATCAGGTTAACTTTAAAAATCATAATGACTCATAAACCATAATATCTTTTATAACAGGTTTAAAATATCGATTTATTCTATCTTCTCTGATTTTACCCTTCTTGTAAATAGAATAAATATAATTATGTCTTAAAATAGAATCTGTTCTTATAGATCTATATCCTTTGTCGTAAAGTATGTAACTAATTCTTTTATATCCATACCCTTCAATATCTTTGAGTCTTTTGATTTCATCAAAAAGTTTTTGTTGGTATCCAGTGTAGTGTGTAGTTTTGGTAAGAGTTGATGTTTTAATACAGATGGTAAATGTCATCATGATTGAATTGTATGAAACTTCCCTTTTAAACCAATCCGTTACGGTAGAATGATTTTTTAAAATTAAAATCAACTTTTGAAGTATACTGCTGCAATTATTATCATTTTAATTTCTCTATTTTTTAATAGAGATAAAAATCATTTTAATATTGAAAACAATAAAGGGGCATATAAACTTGTATCTCCGCAAGGCAAAGCCTTTTTTTCTTTGGGTGTAACGCATATTGGGGCGCTCACCTACCCAAATTCGATGCCGCTGTTCAAAAACAAATATGAAAACCGTTGGGATTTAGCTGCCAAAGAAATTCATAAGAATCTTATGGGCTGGGAATTCAACACAGCAGGCTATGGTGCACCAAAAGCGCTGCGACAATTGATCCCATTTATGATGCCATGTCAACCTTTGGTAGAAAACTCTTCTTGGCTAGATAAAAGAGGATTTTCCTATGCTGATATTTTTGATGCTGCGGTGCAAAAAACAATATTGGACAAGCTAGAGCAAATGACCTCTGTTAAAGATAACCCAAACTTAATAGGCTATTATTGGACAGACATGCCAATGTGGAATCTAAAAACATCAAAAGAAAAATTTGGCACCAATTGGGTAGAGTATATTAAGAATCTGCCCAAGAATTCAGCGGGCCGTATGCGTTACGAAGCCTACAAAAAGAATTGCGCTTTAAGTCAAAGGATGCCAACAGAAGAAGGTTTTTTAATCATTATCGCTAGAGAATATTATCAACTTATAGGGACCCACACACGCAAGCTGGATCCAAATGCCTTAATTTTTGGTGAAAGATACGCAATGAATAGGGTTCCGATAAGCGTTCTTAAAGAAGCTCTACCTTATATTGATGTAGTGTCTATACAACCTAATGATTGTAGTTTTAATAAAAATTATTTCAGAAACTTACACCAAATCACGAAAAAGCCAATTTTAATATGCGACCACCAATGCAGCTTCCCAACAGAGACTCACAAGCATACCATGTGGAAGCAATTGGATGATCAAACCGTAGCAGCCAATAGCTACAAGGACTATATTGAAGCCGCCGTAAAAGAACCTTATTTGATTGGCTACCACCGTTGTCAATACATAGACCGCTATAACCCTAAAAACGATTTACTAAAGCAAGGCATGGTGAGAGAGGATGGGACTGTATATGAGCCGTACACAAAAATTGTAACAACCTCAAACAAAGCGGTTAAAGCAATTTTCGACAAAAATAGGCACTAGTAAATTAATAATAATTAAATAAGAAGGGCTAAATAATTAGAAATTAGTACTTAATTCCGGTCAAAATTTACAAATTATTATTTTTTACTTATCTTTATTCCTCAATTTTAAACAAACTAAGCACAAGCAAACCAAAATATATAACTAATGAAAGCAATT